>NZ_CP034564.1 GCF_003970675.1 Flammeovirga pectinis | reverse complement strand
TTGTTAGATCTATTATATATCCATTTATATATAGTTTCCATTAGATTACATTTTAATATGACATATTTTATATGGAATCATATCTTTTGACGTAACCTTACTAAGTGCCCATGGAGGTAAATTATATTTAACTAAATAATACTCTCCTTTTTTTATGTGCTTTATTCTATCATCTTTTATATCAATTATTCGTTCTTCTTTTATAAAAATTTGAATTCCTTTTCCTTCTGTCCATACGCTATCATTTACATTTGAAGCAAGAATAGAAACCTCTCGACTTAAAGCTCTGCTATATCTCTTTATACCAAAAAAGTTTTTAGGGCTTGAATTATTAAAGTCGATTCTCTCAAAATTTGAATTGTATAAGTATATTAATTCTTCCCTAGGGCTTTTTGTGAAAAATCCCCAACCTTGAGGAGATATAGAAGCAATGTTTTTTTTGAATATTGAATCACTTATAATAGTATTATCTGGTATAGACACAAAAAAAATTAAAAGTACAAAATATACGAATAAGAGAAGTATTAATATAAATCTGATGTTAATTTTTTGTGCATCGATACCAGATAATCTCATGTTAGTAATTGTTTATTATTGATAATACAATCTTATCATTCATGAGGTTCAATTCATTAGTATTAAACCTCATTGCACTCATACTTTGTTCCGAAATAACCCAAAATAGTGTATATACAATTGCAGCAGCTGCAGCAACTGCCAATGCTAATACCCCAACCACAGCGATACAAGCCTCTTTATTTACTCTAGAGTTTGATTCATTAACCGTCGATTCGATTTTAGAAAGAAAGTTATCTATACTTTCCGGGTTAGATAAATCAACATTCTCACCTTTTAAGGCTTCTTGCAGCTTTTCTATACTATTACCATATTTTTCATCTATTAGTGCTACCGTTGTTAATAATTTAGCTCCCATTCTAATTTCGCTGGTTATTAAATACGGATCATTGCTATCTATTGTTTTCTTAAATCTATCAAAAAAATCAGGATCTAATTGATTAATTCCATCAATAATATATTGATTGAATTTATGTCTTTCTGTTTTTTCTTCTGCTGTTTGATACTCTAAAATATTTAGAATATTAGAATATTCCGGTATATTATTATAGAGTTCCCCATCTGTATTTTCCATTAATAATATCTCTCTAAAAAGAGTTTCGCCAGTTTTAGATACTGTCACTTTAATCTCGCTTTGATTAGTTTGACAACTAGTTGTTGTAACTAATAAACTAGTTATTAAAAGAGATACGAAAATGTAATTCTTAGATAGAATTATGCTTAGTTTAATCATAACGTTAAGTAATAGGTTGAAGTTAGATAATTGATTTTGTTTTTTTTATTGCTATAATACTTCTGCATCAATAAAACCTCCTCGCCATTTATATGACATGAAGATAGTAGAGATAAAAAGTAATAAATAGACTCAGTCTTTTCAGTTTTATTTTAGTTGGCCTTAGTTATTTTTAATAAGTTAACATATCCAATTTGCATAATATTTAAAATCACAACAAGTGTATTTAAATCTGTTAACTATACTTGAAATCATTTCATGAGACTTTTATGTTTTTTCTTTAAATAGTTAAATTTCAACTATTTAAAGGACTGATTAAGTATTATTTTTAGTTTTTTATTATTGCATCTAACGAAGATATATATATTATGAAGTCATCAATTTTGATTATTGGTAAGCAGTCGGGCAACTCCATCTATCATCCTATAATCCCACGCATTAATTTTACGACATAATCAAACTTAAAAAATTATGTCAAAAAAAGAAGAGATGTCTGCTCATTTAGCAGCATGGAAAGAAAGTGGTTTAACTCAAAAAGCCTATTGCGAACTTCATTCAATAAAAGTACCTACTTTCAGTTATTGGGTAACCAAGTTTCGTGGTAAAAAAAATATCGACTTACCCGCTCAATTTATTCCCTTCTCTCTATCTAATCCTGTTGAGCAAAAAATAACGGTTGAATACCCTAACGGAGTAAAAGTAAATACTAGTTAAATTTAATTTCGATTAGTGCTGCACTTTTTAAGTAATAGGGTATTGCAGTCTTGGGTTAATACTTAGAAATTGGTTTTTTTACAATATCTAAAATAATATTAAAATACTCCTATAATACATTGATATTAGGGTTGTTACAAATTGAAATATCTCTTTTCCGTTGGTGTGATGGAGGGACCTCTATAAAAGGGGACAAAGCTTATGGGGTCTTTTTAAGAAAAAAATTTTATATGGATTTTCTGTAGAAACCAAACAAAGACCTCCATCAAAAAAAGAGAAAGGATTTATTCCTGAATTCAAAAGGTGGCAAGTAGAAAGATCATTTGCTTGGCTTAACTTTTTCCGCAGATTACGAAAGATTACCTCAATCACACATGTGCTTTATTTATCTCGCTAGTATCACAATGTTGATCGATAAAGTATGAAAGATTTGTTCCAAACATGCTCTAAAATGATTTCTTTTTGGAAACGTTGACCTTTAAATTGATAGATGTGGATGATTGTATGGATCAAAGATAACAATTTACTCAAAACAGGAATCTTTACAACAGAACCTAGAAAATTAGGGTTAATTGTTAGAAATCAGTAATTTATTCTGTTATATATTTTTATTGCAACAAAATTATTATATAATTATGAAAACAACAGCAAATTGTTACTTAAAATATAAAATTTACAAAAACTAAATATTAATTCGAAAATAATGAAGAGTTACATTCTTCTTGTTTTTGTTACGCTTTTACCATTTACTGATTTATTTTCTCAAGACACTCTTTCTTCTTTTAAATCTGAAATAGAAAACTTAATTGGAGATAAACGTATTGTGCTTTTAGGTGAAATGTCACACCGTGAAGGGAATGTAATAAAAACAAACACAAAAATTGTAAAATTTTTACACCAAGAAAAAGGGTTTAATTTAATACTTTTTGAATCTGGATTTATTGACTTAGGTGTTATTTCTAATGCTTCGGTTGATTATAGAGAAAATTTATCTGATGCCATATTTCCTGTGTGGTCACATTCCGGTGAGTTTCAACCCTTGTTAGATTATTTAGAGAAGGAAAAAGAGCAATTTAAAGTTGGTGGTTTTGATCTTAATTTCTCTTCGGATTTTATGTACTCAAATTTCGTTGATTCTTTAAAGGCGTATATATCAAAAGAAACTATCAAAAATTGGGAAAGCTTCTTTTACATTTTTAATAGAGTGATTAATGAAGGGGGGCATCCGTTTAAAGAGTACTCTTTTGAGACATATCTATCAGAAATAGATAAACTTAGTAAGCTTGTAGATGGAGATGATTTTTTTTTACAAGGATTAGAAAATTATAAAGAGTATCTATTGATACTGAAATCTGGAGTGTTTGATATTCAGGAAAAAGATTTTAAAGCCAAAATGTGTAATCCAAGAGATATTCAAATGGCTAAAAATGTTCTTTACTATGCTAAAAAATATCCGCAAACGAAGATAATCTGTTGGGGTGCTTCTGCACATTTTGCTAAAAGTTTTTCTAGCTTTGAAAATGATGAGATAAGGGAATTTAACCCTATGGGAGGGGAAATTGTCGAAGAGGTTGGTGAAGATGTAATCACTATTGGGCATACAGGAAGAGTTGGAAGTTATAAATATTGGTTTGAAGATTTAAATGAGGCTAAGGAAATAAAGTTAAGTTCGAATGGGGCACTTGAAAAAAGCTATTCTAATGAATTGGATGATATTAAAATCATTAATCTTAATAATTATCACCTAAAAGATAGTATTTTTTCTTCTTCTAGTATTGAATACTCTCCTATGATAGGAAAATGGTCAGAAGTATTTGATGTTTTAATATTCCACAAAGAGATCAGTCCTATGCATTCTATTGAGAAGGAAAATATTCAATTTGATACTTCTTCAATTAAGTATTCATATCCTCTATTAAACAATAGTAAAAGTAGTCAGGAAAAAAAGTCAATATACAAAAGGAAAGGTCTTAAATGAATTTGACAGTACTCCTGTTAGTTATTGCCTACTTAAAATTAAAGGAACACAAGAAGGAACTGTCTGTGATGAAAATGGTAATTATGAATTGTCAATCAATGTAGGAGATACGCTATTACTTTCTTCAAGTGGTTATGAAAAAAGAGAAATCAACTTTGATGGTAGTAATAGTGATTTTAACTTGAAACCTTCAGAGATAACATTAAATGAATTGATGATCTACGCTGATGGTGACTTTGCAAAACATGTTATCAACAAAGTAATAGAAAATTTAAAAAGGAATTATGATTTATCGTATCATCAACGTGATTATTATAAACATCAAAAAATAACTAGGAATAACAAATTAAAACTTGACATTGAATATTTTGGTAAATTATATTACTCCTATGATCACGCTTATTATGAATGTATTGATTCTCAAATAAGATATAATTCCTATTTCCCGTTTAATAGTTCACATTTTACGGTAGAAAGTACTAAACTGAATTTATCAAATCCAACCGTATCAGTATCATTTAACAAATCTATATTTAATGGCATTTTTAATAAATATAAAATTACTTTAATGAATAATGAGGAATATTATGAAATTAAAGTAGAACCAAAAAAGAGAATCAATCCTTTTTTTACTGACTATACTATCTATACAATTAGTACCTATGACTATGCTATTTTAAAAGAAATAAACTATAGAGTTTTTGACGCTAAAAAACAATCTCTAATTGCTAAAAGTACTTATAAAGAAAATGGAGAACTCTACCCTTTAAAATATAACTCTTCAGAAATTGTCATGACAACTTTCTATAACAAATCCTTTGAAGATACATATGAGGTTGTTTATTCAAAAAAGATTTGTTCATACAAAGGTTATAACCTTATTGAAAAAATAGATGAAGAAATAATAGACGAGAGAGTGTGGATACCCCTAAATATAAAGAAACAGGTATTATCAGATGACTTTTATTTAAATAGAAATAAAGCAGTTTATATAAAAAATTTAAATGAGAATAAAAACTTTTGGGATAATTTTAAAATCCCAAATCAACCAACTCAAGATCAGGGCCGTTTCTCTTATGGTAAAAGCAAGTATTTTGGTCTTTAATTAGTACAATTTTGAAATGAAGGTTTAAATTCTTTTGTATAGGGTTCATTTCTTTTTATTACAGCAAAAGCTCTATGAATTAACTTTCCCCTTATTGCATTAATTATTGACATTTTATTTTTACCTTCTTTCTGTTTTCGAAGATAATATTCTTTAAATTCTCCTTCTAGCTGAATCACAACAAGTGAGGCTAAATGGAAAAGGGATTTCATCTTTTTATTCGCTCTCTGGGATATTTTATGAGCTGATCTAATACTACTCCCTGATTTGTATTCAAAAGGTACTACACCAACGTGACACGCAAATTTTCTAGGATCAGTAAATTTTGTAAAGCCTTTTGTTGCAATAATAGTAGCGATAGAAACTTGTTTTCCAATACCTGGTATAGATCGAAGTAATTTCGCATAATGTGATAGCTTAGGTTCATTTTCAATAAGCTTTTCCATTTCCTGTTCTATTTCAGAAATATGTGTTTTCAAATTTGCTATAAGTTCAGTATATCTTTTCTTTCTTGACAGATAGAAACTAGGTTTCACATACTTCTTATGGTCAGTAAGTTGCTGATCAAACTTTACCATCTCTTTTGTTAAAAGTTCTCGTTCTGAATTGAGATAAGCGAGGTTTTCAATACATTCTGAACTTGCTTTTACTAGTTGACATCTATCCGAAAATCGTTTACCATAAATAGCTATCATTTCAGCATCTTTTTCATCATTTTTACCCCTCCTTATTCCTTGACTATTAGCTATTTGATAACCATCTTCTATCCATAATAGATAATTTTCAGATATGATAGACCATATAAGGGGATTAATGTAATGCCCACTACTTTCTGCTATAATTAAAGTGTCTTCTTTTGATAGATTTGATTCTTTAAATACTTTTCCTAAACATTTTATAATTGATTTTTTATCATTCAAACATTGATATAAAATTAGTTCACCCTCTTGATTTAATACTGCTAAATCTAGTTTACCTTTTGAAATATCTATTCCAATGTAATTATTAAAATTCATCTGTTTACTATATTGTGATTAAGGAAAAAGTTGAGAGTTGAAATTGAATATAACCTAAGGACCTTAATGGTTCTAACAATCTCTTATACAGGTCTAGATTCAATAAAAAGGAGTAAGTACAAGAAACGCGAGAGGTCTTACCTATCCGGATACAAGAGTCACTTACCCTTTTCAACTTTCAATAATCTAAGTTAAGATTATCTTCAAATTTTACAATACTGCTAATCTAAGGTCCGGATACGTGCAAAAACGGCAAGAGCTAACATACTAAACATTAGCTCAAATTTTTAACAGGATTAAAATTCGGTATATTATCTAAATTAAGTACAAATTCTCCATATATTCTGATATGTTCCCTTATATAAGGACTTAACCCTTCCAACATTTCATTAGTAACCACTACTCCTTCTTTTTTTGAGTAAAATTTAAAATCTACGTTTTTGATAGCGTTAGGAGTGTTTTGTCATTTTTGCACTTATCCAGAACGCGGGTGTATTAAACCTTGGGTGTTTCCCGATATAAAGAGAAAAGCCCATTAAGGATTTTAAACTATTGAATATCAGTAGTTAATAATTTAAATTAGACAGCTTAATTTTTTGAATTTCATTATAATCAAAAAGATTAATAGAATTACCTTCTATATTAGAAAAATCATACAATATCTAATATCCTTAAAAGAATAATTTATTAAAATAATGCAACAACAAACATCTTGATTATGAGTGTATTATATTAGGGCTGGTGGACTTTTCTCCTTGTATCGGGAAACACCCTAATTAAAGACGAAAACACTTGCTTTTACCATAAGAGAAACGCGGGTGCACCAAAAGTGAATCAGCCCCCCGTACTATAACCTAAAACGCACCTCCAGCATTATTTGCCTAGGTCTTAATCTATAAAAAGATTGATTGCTTTGAAAAGCATTTAAAGTAGTTTGAGTGTAAGAACGATGGTCAAGTATGTTTTGAGCAGTAAGAAGCATTCTTGTTTTCTTATTGAATTGATATTGATAAGAAAGATCAACATACCAGAAATCATCATCGACAAAGGTGTGATCTATCCATTTATTATTCCATTTAATAAGGTGTTTTGCTCTTGAAAATTGAAGATCAGTACCAATAATACGTTGTGACCAATCTACCTTATTCATTTCTTGATACGTATTTTCGGTTGAATAATCTTCAATGTAAGTTGTCGCTATTAGCCCTTTAAATAAAGGAATATCTACAATGGCTTCCCATTGAAGGTAAGTATTGGCATTTCTATTTACGTTATTATTTAAAATGACTTTCTCTTCTGTTTTCCCAAGCTCTACCCCTAATTTAATATTGGTACTTAAAGCAAGAAAAAACCAATCAAAATTGCCTTTTATTTTATGACTTTCCCCTAAGTTATTAGTGTAGTTTAGTGTCTTCATCAAAGTAACTCCATCGGAATTTACTTCGTATGCTGTTATCCAGTCTTTATTCGTGCTATTGAATTCATAGTTAGCATAAAAATTTAATGATGCTGCTGTAAACTCGTATTTTAAATCATTTCTAAAAGTATGCCTTTTAGTCTGTAAAATAGGAAGCTGTTGTTGTTTGGCCGTACTATAATCATGAATAATAATGCCACTATACATTTGGGGTAATTCTAAAAAATCATTTTTGTAATTATAATTTACCATCAAATCTATTCCTAATAGTGTATAGCTTATAAGAGTTGTTGGTTCTATTAAAAATTGATGTACTTGGCTTTCTTCTCCAAGCATATGATCTTTTAAAATTCTTGACTGAAAAGAGAAATTGGGTTTTAATGAAAAAGAAAGTTTTTTATACTTGTATTGAATTTCAGGTGATATTTCCGGGATCAGAAGCATGTATTTTAAATCATTCTGATAAGAACTATTTTGATCTTTTTCATCATTATCGAAATGTGAGGTTAATGTTTTAAAACCGTAATTCAAGCTGATTTTTGTATCGAGTGTCCAACGCTTCCATTTTTTTATAATTCCAGTACCTAAATATGTTTTTAAATGTTGCTGACTTGTTTTCTGTTCCACTGTTTGTAAAGAATCTATCAACGATGCATCTGTTAGAGGACCCCCAATAAAATGCAACTGCTCTGGTGTATTTGTGTATTCTAAATAAGCATTCAATTTATAGTACGTTTTTCCCATTTTCAGAATACGGCTAAACTTATCACCGATAGTCAAAAAAGTTCTGCTTGTAGTTTGAGGTATTATTTCTTGATTTTGATAAAAGTCTGATTTTCCATCATCATCTAAAATTTTAAAATGGAAGACGTTTTTAAAGTAATTCTTTAGCTCATTATGTTCATAAGTTAACTTTGTATTGAGGTACTTTTTATTAAATGTAGATTGTTGAAAATTATGAATTGCGATAGTATCGTTAGGTACAAAATAGAATGTATTAGAAGATAAGTCCTGTACTCTTTTATCGTAGTAAGCATCAATATTTACTTTCAAATCCCCTTTTCCAAAACCCGTTAAATAGTTGGTAGATACACTATGTGTTTGATGATCATTGTATTCTTGTTTCTTAAAAAGTGAGCTTTCCAAAGGTTGTCTCCCTAATAAAAAAGAAGGCTGACTTTCAATTAATCCAAATTCTAAATAATCAAATAAATTGATGCTATTAAAGACCTCCAATTCATTTTTTCCACTGTTAGTAGAAGAGAGTACATTTATACTTTGACGCTTTTTATTAAAGACCATTGGTGTTACTTTTGCATACCAGATAGAAGGAATACCCCCTCCAATTTCTGCATTTCCTGTAATACTTACCCCTTCTTTTAACACTATATTGATAGCAGGGTCTACAGAATGTACAACATCATTTAGCATTTTAACGGGCTGATGATTTTTTAAAACTTCGACAGAAGCTACTGCATTTTTAGGTAAATTTTTTGATGTAAGGGCATATTGACTTCCCATTAGGTCCTTTCCCTCTACATAAAATTTATTAATAGCTCTCCCTTGGTATTGTATGGTGCCATCATCACTTACTTTTACGCCAGGCAACCGTTTCAATACATCTTCTATAGATTCATCTCCTTCTTTAGAAAAAGCATCTACATTATAATTGAGTGTATCTCCTTCTTCGGTAATAGGTTTTGCTTTTACTTCAAACTCTTTTAAATATTGATCGGAATGGTCCATAGTAAATACTATGGTATTCGTTCCTAATTTTACAACTTTTGTAGACGATTTATACCCTAAAGAACGCGCTATTACACTAATACTATCTAATTTTTCATTTATTGAAATTTCAAATAATCCATCATTATTTGAAACACAATAACCCAAAATACTATTACTTTTAACAGGATAAATAATAATTGATGCACCATTTATCGGTTCACCTTTTTGATTTTTAATAACTCCATGAATTGGTGTTTGTGCAAGAATAATAGTTGACTTTAAAAGAAATAGTAATAGTAGGTAGTTTTTCATTGTTTTATTAATATCACGAAGCTATTACACTAATTAGTTAAAAAAATATCAGAATAATTTTCCATGTGTTTTAAGAAATCTTTCAGATTGATATAATTTTTCGGATTGATATTGTCATTAAAGTCCAGTAAATTTTTCTTGTAAATTTCGTTGTTCAATAAACTTTGAATATTCTTTTTTATGGATTTATATGAGTCCTTTAACGTACCTCTTTCTCCTAACCCATGATACTTTACTCTTGCACCATTACCTGTTTGATCTAAATTTTTTGCACCTGGGTATACTAGCATTGGTGTATTAGTTAAAATACATTCATTAATCGAATTAATACCTCCATGTGTGATCATTAGATCAATACTAGCTTTTAAGAGATATATTTGAGGAACTCTTCTACAAATAACAATATTGTCTGATACATATTTCTCTCTCATTTTATGTCTAAAGAGTTGACCTTCAATACAAATAATTAGTGCGATACCTTTAGTTTCATAAAAGTATTTAAGCACTTTATCAATAAATGATTCATGGTTTTTATACCTCCATGCCATTGTTCCAAATGAACAATACACGATCTTTTTATATTCTTTTTTTAGTTGCCAAAATCTTTCTTTGAAAAATAAATCAGAATGCATATTATTTCTATCACTTAATGAAGGAGGACCTAAATAAAATATATTTTTTGGCCTATCATGATCAAAATCAAATTCATAAATCGTTGAATTTAATTCAAGTATATTAGAATAACCCAAAAAGAAATATCTAGAATAATCAACATTTATTTTTGGATACAATTTCGATAATTCTTTTACAGGTTTCGAAACATCACCAAGAATTTTAGAAAGAAAATAAGACTTGAGGTGATATTTTTTCCATGATAGTTTCACCAGTAATTCTGAAATAACATTATTAGCAGGTATTAATGATGAAGATAAAGGAGGTTTATTTTTTTGATTTATTAGAGATACAGTTGTTTCAAGTATCACAATAGGAATACCGTATTTAAAACTATGAAAAATATTGGCTTTATAAGTACCATCAAGTATTATTATATCAGGATTTACTTCATTAATTATATCTTCGAAAAAATCTTTTTGAGTGATTTTATTAATATAAACTTTATTTACTCTTCTTTCAATTAATAAATCAGGGAGAATTTGTTTTAACCTATCCATTTTGGTTCCGATTATCCTTTCAGAAGGTTTGCCCATGATGTCTTTCTCATATGGAAGTGCAATAAATTTAAACCCATTTTGTTTAACAATGCCTTCCATTTGACTTATAGCCATATAAATTACTTCAACCCCAAATTGTTGTAATATTTTTGCAAAAGTAAATGTAGCATTATGATGACTTTCTTGAGGAAAAATGCGGAATAATATTTTCTTAGACATACTCTAAAATATTGAGGTTTAACAAACTCTGAATTGTTTTTTCTATGTTTTCATCGTTATCATTTGTGAAATATTTTATGGATGAAATATATTCCTTTACCACCTTTGATGAGTCTAGAGCTACGATATAGGACTTAAGATATTTATCTATTTTTATTAAATTGATGATGTTTATGTCTCTATAATAAATAGTATGTTCCTTCTCATTTATTTCACACCATCTTGATAGTTTTAGCTTTTTATGAGTGTGGATATTTTTGTTGTGAAATTTTGATTTAAGTGGATTGAAACTAAGATTAAATAATTTATTGGTTTCACTCAATTCATTAATTGATGCATTTCTCACTTTAAAAGAAGGTATTTTACACTGAGGAAATAAAACATTATCTGTGGTTTTATTCTCTATGATCAGTTGTAAATATCCAATGCCAGCTACTCCATTTAGAAAGGAACAATCGGGGATATGCTCATTATAAATAACCCCAGATTTAAACTTATTTCCCTCTTCAAAACATTTAGTAAATACCTCTTTATTTAGTTCTGATAATACATATTTGCAGAATAAGTTTCCTCCTCCATTTTTAATACATAAAGAATCGATGCTATTGCTAATAGCACCAAATGAGTTGTAATTTTTTCTTTTACAAAATTTTCTTGTAAGTATCATTCCAGGTTTCCCTATCCAAATATTTTGTGTATTACCATAGCTATTAAAAAACTTTTCCTTATGATCTTTTTTGTTGAAAATGTTTTTGTGTGAATAGATTTTCTCGTTAAATGGATCCTTCCAATTCATTATTGATCGATCAAATTTACTATCCTCCCAATCTAATGCTAATGAAATTACTTTCTGAATTTGCTCCTTATTTTTACAATTATCAATGAAGAGATTTAAAACATATGCAATCCCAGAATTCCCTTTTAAATAGCCAATGGACTTATCAATAGCCCACTCTTCTTCATCCCAATAGATTCCATCTTTATCACGTTTGGAGTTTATTATGATAAGATTTAATGTCTTTTCAATGTATTTTATTATTGTTTCAGAAATATCAATTTCTGTTACTTTTAGTAAAGCCAATAAATAACCAGAAAGCCCTGATTCTAAATTGAATAAATCACCTTCATTATAGATAGGTTCATCAATAAGGTCTTTGATATATTGTAAATATTCTTGTTCAGAAGTTACCTTATACAGTTCAACCAACAGATATATATAACCAGATTTTCCTTTATAGAAACCATAAGAGTTACTTTCTTTTTTGTAAAATTCATGTATTACCGGAATACTGTTTTTGATAATATAAAAACACTCTTTGTCCTTAGATGTTTTATAATACTCTAATAGAAAGAAAACGATACCTGTACTTCCTAGAAATAATGAAGATGATCTTTCTCTTATAAAAATATCTTTTGCTAATGATGTTTTAATAGAGTCCCATGATATCCCAATATTATCAATAATAGCTTCAGCTTTTATGTATTTATATTCTTGTTCACAAAGTAACATATTCAATCTTTTATTATAATTTATCAGTAAGATGGAGTGGAGAGACAATAACATTCAGGTGAAAACATCCTATAAATTATTCTCAAATGAAATAAACCTAAACAAGAGGTGATCATAAAGAGTATATTTAAGTTTTAACTTTTTGATAGATTTATCAGATTGGTCTTCCAACATCGGTAACTTATCTTGAGGATATAATGGATTGTTTTGCTCAATATCATAACCTAGTTCTAATTGTTTCCTTTTCTTTTTTATGTTTTTTTGGGCTTGTTTGATTCCGATTGGTGCTAAGAATTTTCTACCACTAATATTATCAGTTAACATGATGGTACTATCACTTGCTACCTCATCAATCATAAAAGAGTGCATATTATTTTGATCATTCAGAGAGATTATTAGCCCAGGTAAACCAGCGAATAAATAGGGACCATCTGATACAGGAATTTCGGGTGTAAACCATGCCTCGATTTCATAAAATCCATAGGTAGTAGTTGCTTGAATGCAGTAAAACCCATTTATGTTTTTTGTATTATTGGTAATAGTCCATTTTAAGTCATTATAATTTTCAGTGAAACTACAATTCGTGATGTAACCTAAATTATAGATGTATGTAACATCTTTAGTATTAAGATCTTTCATAACAGAAAAATCATTAGATTCAGGTTGTGGGATATCTATATTAGTAAATGTAATAATTTTAGCAATCGAACTATTCTTACCTAATTTTTTTTCTTGAAACTCTTCCTTTAAAGCTTTATCATATAAATAACTATCAAAATTCATATATTTTGAAAATTGATCATTCATAACCAAAATAAACTTCTGATTAACGCTTAAAGTATCATTTTTGAAAGGTTGATAAGTATGTATATAGGTGCATACTAGCTTTGAATGTCCTTTTTCAATAATACCTTCTTCTTGTGCAAGAATAGAAATTGTAGGAAAAAGTAGAAGAAAAGCTATTCTGATAGATATCATATTGAGTATATTTTAAAATAAAGAGAAAATGGGCTGTATAGAATTATACAGCCCTTAGGAGGGATTAGCAAACCATATTATATCCTGCATGTACTAAATCCCAATATGCTTGGTATTGAGAAGGGGAAACGGCTCCTGATGAATACATTCTCCACATTTGGTAATGGCATGTTCCTCCACCATTAATTTTTCCCATTTGATTAAAAGTTAGCTTTTTCATTTTTAAAAAGTTTAATATTAAAAAACACCTACTCTATTAAAGCTTTTCGGTTAACGCTTTTTTGTGCACAATTTCTTTATACAAGACTTAGTTCTTGATGTATAGTATTTTCTAACTTGATTACCTTATTTCCTTTTTGGATCACCTCGTCATGATGTGAAATCAGAATGGTAATTTTATCTTTCATTTCTTTCTGAATTGCCTCTAAGACTAACCCTCGTTTCTCTTTGTCTAATCCTGTTAAAGGTTCATCAAGTAGTAATAGATCAGGTTTTTTATATAACGCCCTTAGAATTGCTATTAGTTGTTTCTGACCACCAGACAGATTTTCACCATTCTCTGATATGATCGTTAAATATCCTTGTGGTAGATCTTCGATAATAGTATCCAACCCTAATTTTTTACAGAAAAGAAGGACATCTTCATAACTTTCCATAGAATTTGAAAAGGAAATATTTTCAGTTAAACTACCATTAAATAGAGTAGTCTTTTGTTCAACCAATGAGATTCTACTTCGCCACTCTAATAGAGGAATAGATTCTATTGTAATGTTATTGTTGCAATAAATTGTTCCACTGGAAGGCTGATAAAAACGAACAATAAGATTTAGTAAAGTTGTCTTACCAATACCACTATTTCCAACAATAGTGACAAAGTCTCCTTTTTTAAAATAACCCGTAAATTGTTTTAATAGATGTTGAGCACCTGGAAGAGTTAGAGATATGTTGTTAATGTTAATATTTTGTATTTCAAAATTAGAATCAATATTTTCAAGTACTTCAGACTTATCTTCATCTCCAAGTATCTCATATATTCTATCCAAAGCAACCTTTGCTTCACCATATATTAGATTCGACATTGATAATCTTATAACTGTAGGCGTTATACTTAATGAAATAGAGATGATTGCCATTAATTCACCATATGATAATTTTTCTTGAATTGTCAAATAAGAACCTATCCCCATTAAAGCTACAATAAAAGTAGTATTAATAACTTCCATGTAACTATTGATAGTGTATTGTAATTTAGAAAAATTGAATAACTCATTTTGAAAAGAGGAATATAACTCATGAGATTTATCGATAAAACTAGTTTCTTTTTGATGCAACTTTATCGTTGATATTCCTTGAAGAGCATTTATAAATTGACTTTCTGAAGTAGCATAAGTAGCCATTACTTTATTTTGTTTTTCAAGTATAGATCCATAATTCAGTTTAGATATAATGAGGAATAATGGAATAACGATGACGATAGTACTCCCAACCCAAATGCTAAGTGAGAAAATATAGATCAATGATATTATAATAATCAACAAATCAATGATAAATGTTGAAGCAAAATAAGCAATAGCATCTTGTAATCTATTCGTGTCATTTAATCTAGATATAAGATCTCCTGTTTTTCTATTTTTAAAAAATGGGATAGGAAGAGCCAACATATTGGAGAAAAAATTATTTATCAGATTACTATTAAATAGCTTTGAATGCTTAGAGGATAATGTACTTCTTAAATAAGATAAAATTACTTTAATAAAAAGAAGTAAACCAAGAAAAAGTAATGCGATAGCTAATCGATTGAGATCTTTTGATGGCAGAATATGATCCACTAAACGTTGTGTAAATATGCTAACGGATAATCCTATAACGGAAATAAATAAACCTAAAGTTAATGTTGATATTAAATAGTTTTTCTCTTTAATAAGAAATTGAAATAACCTTTGAAATTTATTCTTTTCATAATTCTTTTTATTGACGAAGGATGGGTTAGGAATGAGGGTTAGTAATACTCTAGAGTTCCAAATATGAGATAATTCATTAGTAGATAATTTTATGATCCCTTTAGCAGGGTCTGCTATTATATACTTTTGATGTTTTTGATCATAGCCAAAGCAAACGACGTAATGTTCTAAGTTTTGCTCCAGAACAATATGTAATATACAAGGTTTATCAATATTTTGGAGTTGGTCAAGTTCTACTTCAAACCCTTCAGCATCAAAGCCTATTTTACTACAAGCTTCATATAAACCTAATAAACTAGTGCCTTCAGAAGTTGTACCACTTAATAATCTTAAGTCTTCAAATGGATATTTTTTACCATTATAAAAATTAATAATCATCTGTAAACAAGCTACTCCACAATCTGAGTTGTCTTGTTGCTCAATAAAATATTTATGATAGTTAGTTTTCATCCTTTAAATTGTTCAAGTATATATGAAAGCTTAGTATTACCTTTTATATTTTTAATCAAATTCCCTTCTTTATCATATAAGAAGAGATCTGGCGTGTCAACTGATCCAATAGAATTAAACATTGCATCAGTAGATGCCTTATATAGTTCGAAGCTAGAAATATCATAGTTATTCTTCCGAAAGAAGGCTTTAATTGAACTTATTTTTTCTTCCGAAACTAGTAATAACTTTATGTCACTTTCTTTTAAAGAAGAACTACTCTCGTAAAACATTTTAATTTCTTTCTCACAAAATTGACATTCAGAATTAAAATAAAGTATTATTATTTTTTGACCTAAATATTGATGTAGATTCACTTTTTTGTTTGAAACGATTGATTCAACAAACAGGTCTGGTAGTTTATTTTTCTTCGATAATTGAATAACTTTAGTTTGATGAAGGTAAATGATATTACCAAGCATGATTAACATCAATCCACCAAAAATAGATCCTATAACATTCTTTTTTGTAAGCATTGGTTTGCATTTTTAAAAAATCTGAAGAGAGATAAAAGTGATAAAAACGACCCAAGAAAATAATCCACCCCCATACCCAATTAATACAACTTTAACTCCTTTTTGCACTTCGTTAAAGAGCATTTTATCAAAAAAGAAAATAAGCATTGCGATAAATAAAAACTCAAATAAATTAATTAGACTCAATGGGTATTTAAACCATGTGTATATTTCAATACTATCATTGATAAAATATTCTAATTCCCAAGGTTTAAGGTTATGTAGTTCTTGGATGGTGGATAAATCTTGAAAGGTCATATATTTCAAAATCAAGTATATATTAGGTAATACAAATATAAAACTTGATAAAATAACAAATTTAAATATCAATTTCAGAGAAATATTAGATTCCAAAATTAAACCTCCAATAATCAGAGTAATGGCAACAAAAGACACTTTTACTATCGTTACAATAGCAGTGATCACCAAAGAAAACCACCAATGTTCTTTTCTCCATTCAATCATACTTTCAATCTGCTCCAGTGTGAGCATTTCACCATAACTGGAATAAAATATTTCCTCGGTAATGATAAAATCAGTAATAATAAATTGAATAAAACATGTAGATACAATGAGTAATATTAGTAGTTTAAGATTACTAATAGTTTTTAATTTATGCATGTGTTAAAGTTTGCAATAGTCATTCTCAATACTATTATCGTGAATAAAACGATATAATTTTGAGCTTGTAAATGAGAATATTGTTTGTGAAATTTATAATAGTATAGCTCTAGAGTTATTAATTTCTGTTGTTCAAATTTAAAACAATAATTACCATTTATGCAACTGATGAATTTTAATGTAAATCGATAAAAAAAATAAAATTATTTCAATATTATATTTCTTTTTATATTATTATCATATAATTATTTAGGGATACATAAAATTATCAAAATATAATATATCATTTAAAAAAAAATACTTTAACATCAGGGGGTTCTGATTCACTTTTGGTGGAAAGCGTTTTTAACATTTAGCAGATAAGATATTATTAATTTCTTTATTATGATATCACTCTCTACCTTTTCAAGTTTTAGGTCTTTTGAATTTGATGGGTTCTCTGTTGATGAATCTAATACTGTAAAGAAAAGAATCATTCATTTAAAATCCGTATCTCCTTCCGGAAAATGTCCTTGTTGTCATACAGAAAGTAATTCGAAACATAGCTATTATGTACGTAACCTCAAAGATATATCCTGGTCAAATTCTAGTATTGAAGTTTCCTTAAAAGTGAAAAAATTCTACTGTACTAACATTCATTGTTCGATGAAGATTTTTACTGAACGTTTTACTCAAGATATACAACCTTATGTCCGTTCTACAACTAGATTACAACATCAATTAATGGTTTTGGGACTCACAATAGGTGTACGAGCATTACAACGAATATCATCACATCTTCAATTAGAATATTCCACTTCATCTTTTTTGCGTTTTGCTCATTTATTTCAAGTGAATGATACTAATAAACTCACTATTAATTGTTTAGATATTGATGATTGGCGTTTAAAAAACAAGTTTCCTATGGTACTATTTTAGTGAATTTGGAAACTAGACAACCCATAGCTTTACTTCATGACAGAAAAGTAGAGACCGTAAGTAAGTGGTTATTAGCACATCCTGAAATTAAAATAATTACCCGTGATAGGTCTAGTAGTTATGTATCAGCTGCAGCAAAAGGAGCTCATCAGGCAGAACAAATAAGTGATAAATGGCATCTATTAGATAATTTATCAGCTGTAATTAGAAGCTATTTAGAAGGATATAAAAGTGATATTAGAACAGTTTGTGAAAATATTTCAGCAAATGAACACGAAAAATTGAAGTCTACTCTTCTTTCTCAAAAGATTGAATTACCTGATACTAAATACTCTGCATTATTTAAAAAAGTCAAAGAACTACAAAAAGAAGGTAAATTATCACAAAGGACAATTGCTAAGGAATTAGGTATTAATAGAGATGCAGTCGGAAGATATTTTAAGTTGGATGCTTATCCACGTAATTTTTCTGAGCCTATAGATGAAAAAAAATATAGCTCTTTTATTCGCAAAATTTGAAAAAATGGTGAACGAAGTAACAAGGAGATAGGACGAAAAATAAAAGAATATTCAAGAGATTATCCTCATTTCTATAGATATGTTCAGCACCATGTCAAAATCCATGTAGATATCCCTCCATTAAAAATTAAATATCACACTATGAATCAGGTAAATAAATGCTTATTTCTTCATAGTAACGAAAGAACTACGGAAGAATCTACATTGATAGAATCACTTTATGATAAAATTCCTCACTTAGAAAAGTTGCGTAAGCTCTATTTTAAATACCGTAATATCTTCTTATCTAAGTTACCAGATAAATTACCAACTGGGTTAGCATCAGCTAAAGAATTGTATATGGAAGCTGTTAAAAATACTGCTATTTATGAATTAACAAATGGTCAAGTTGAAGGGCAAGTCAATAAATTAAAAATGATAAAACGTAAAGGGTATGGAAGGGCAAAATTACCCTTTTTAGAAAAAAGATGATGATATTAAATGAGTTATAAATGATAAAATAAAGCATCAAACCTGATCATATAATCACTTTTATATAGTGATTTTGGAGTGTAAAAATGAAGTATTATTACCTTTCAGAAAGGTTAAAAAAGCTTTCCACCAAAAGTGAATCAGAACCCCCTGTTTAATAGAGTATTTATAATTTCTTGCATCCAAAATAGGTAATATTTGATCAGGAGCAGTATTGACTTTAATGATTTCTAAATCTTCAAATATCCAAATTATATCATTTTGATTAAAAGTTTTAGATGGATTGAATCATCCTTCTACTTTTATAAGGTACCATTGACCAATGATTTATTTTCTGTAACCTCATTTTTATCATTACAGCAAAAGAGTAAGATAAGAATTGGTGCAATTAATATGATTTTTAGTTTGATTGTTTAAAGATTTTTTGTGATAATACATGTTTGTTATTTATAACTATATTGATGATATATATACTATTATTTAACATCGATAAATTAATTATTTCATCAGTAGTTTCATACACTAAATTTCCATATATGTCATTTACAAATACTTGTTGGTTGGTATTTGATAGAGCATTTGCTTGAGTTTCTAATAATGAAAAGTTACATGGAATAATTTTATAAGTATTTGGTTCGGATAAAGATTGTAAACTAAAACATTCTTCAGGTGGAACTGGAGGTAGTACAGTAATTGTACTTGTGGTAGTACCAAATGCGTTAGTTGCTGTGACTCTTACCCTTATTCTCCATGAAGTGCAAGGTCCATTACCTAATCCTGAAAATCCACTGCCAGAAAATGAAGCAGAGCAACCTCCTTCACTTGATATAGTAGTCCAACTTGTTGATGTAATACCTTGTCTATGAATATCAGTACCGTTTGCTCCAATCATGTTAACAGTTACATAGTTATAATCAGGATCATATTCAAAACTAATTTGAGGTACCCCAATCCAAATTGAACTAACAGCTTCTTCTACAGCTTTTCTTGCGTTAATTCTTCCATAACCGACATCACTATTCCATGTGCCATTAGATTGACCTGAAGTAGTTCGATAGCTATACCCTGATACTTTATCTACATTACTTTCTAAAATTCTTCTTGCATCTGCTTGTGTTAGTTCTGGATTTGTTGATAAGATTAAAGCAACAACAGCAGCTGCATTTGGGCAAGCAGATGAAGTTCCATTGTAATTTGATACATAATCACCTGTAGTATACCCTCCTGTACTACTAATATCTGTAGTATATATTTTAACCCCAGGAGCTACAACATCTAGTTTAGAACCATAATTACTTCCCCACCAACTTTCGCCATCACATGAATTTGGTGTTTTTCTTTCATCACACATAGAACTAGCTCCAACACTAATAGCATTAGAAACAGATGAGGGAAAAGAAACACTACCATTATCATTACCAGAAGAAAATAATACAACTGATCCTTTGCCATTTCTACCACTACTAACGGCATTATTTATAGCACTTTCAATTGTACTTGAATAAGATCCTCCTCCATAGGAATTACTAAGCACATCTGCTCCATTTTGCCAAGCCCAATTAATTGCATTAGCAATAATGTTATCACTAGTAAGGTCTGAAGAATTAAATATCTTAATTGGTATTATCTTAGAATTATAAGCGACTCCAGAAACACCAAGATTATTATTACCTATAGCAGCAACAATTCCAGCACAAGCTGTACCATGTGCGTTTCCATTATGATTACCATTACTCCCTTCTCCAGTTGCATCATAACCAGGTAATAAATTTGTTTGAAGATCTGGATGATTTAGATCTACACCAGTATCAATAATTGCTACTTTTATACCTGTACCTGTTGCATAGTTCCATGCAGCCTCAACATCCATGTCTGCACCTACTCTTCCATTCAAATATCCTTGATTTTTAATAGACCATTGTGAAGAAAAAAAAGGATCATTTGAATGTGTTTTTATTTCACGAAGGAAATTAGGTTCTATAAATTCTATTTTATTATCATCTTTTAATTGATCAATTAAATTGACCATTTTAAATGTCTCATAATTTAATTTTACTAAATATAGATTTTCATCATATTCATTCCTTATAAATGAATATGAAATATCTTTCAATACTTCTTTTAACTTTATATTTGGTTTTAATTTAATATTAAGTTCACCTTTTAAAATTTGATTAGTTCCATCTCTAAAAACCAATACAGGTTCAATACGTTTTAATCTATTTTGTGTTATTTTTTGAATAGCTATTACCTTGTCTCTGTATTTTCCTTGAAGTTTTTTTATTTTAAAAAAAGATGATTCATTAGATAATTCTTTAAAATCATCTAATGAAAAGTTATTCATCATTTTTTTATTCTTTTCAGAATATTCTATATACACATCATCTTCTGAAATATTAAATTCAATAGCTTGGTTTTTAAGATGAAATGTAATTTTTTCTTGTGCTTGCAAGCTGAAACATAACATTAACAATACGAATAATAGTTGAAGTTGCTTCATTTTAATGTAATTTTAGTTAAATAAGTATTGTAGTAAGAATAATCTGCGGGAGAAAATATAGGATTACATATTCTTTTTAGTTCGCCAGTAAATTGAATATCTAACAACCTTTCCACCTGATATTCATTCCCAAAAATTTCACTATAATTTTCTACGTTTGGAATATTAGTTATTGAGTTAAGTAACAAATTATCATTGCAAATGATAAAATGATGGACACAATTTATACAGTTTTCGTCCGTATTAATAATCCAATATTTTCCATTATTAAAATCATTACCAGTAGAGTCTTTTTTATAAAATAATTTACCAGTAATATTCATTATTCTTGAAATAGTTTGTGATTCACATCCACATTCTGATACAGGAGGCGGTACTTCGGTACAACTAATAAGAAATAATAGAAACACAATATTTGCATGAAAAAAAGTTTTGATTAAATAATTAAACATTTTAATAATTAGTTTGATTGTGAAAATGAATCTAAATAATAAGACATAGAATTTAAAAAACGTTTACAATTGTTGTATATTGACTTTTGTTATTTTCTCACAAAACGATCGTTTCAAGCATCAAAAATATTGAACAGACTTACAATAAGTTTTTTTGGTTCTGTCGCATTGATTTGAAGACTTTTTTTTCTTTTTCAATTTCTGTCATTTCTTTAAGTAGTTAAGCTTTTGAAAGCTTCAAAATTAGACATACCCTTTCTGTCAGAAAGTTGATATTTTTGGAGTATTCTTACTGTTTCTATTCCTGAAATTGTATGTTCTGCTGGATCAAAACTTTTAAATCCTAACATAGGTTTTACTCTTTTTTTGATAAAACGATGATCCTGTTCTATCCGATTATTAAGGTACTTACTACATCGCTTTTCAATGGGTAAGTCGCCCTCATTTTCATATTCCGTATTTATATGGTCCAATGCGGAGATATTAGAACTACTCTTATCAATACTTATTTTTAAAGGTTTACTGTTACCTCCTAGTGCTTTCCTTAAAAAGGACAATGCAGCCTTTTTATCACGTTTTACGGAAAGATAGAAGTCTAGCGTATGACCTTCTTTATCTACTGCTCTATGTAAATATATCCATACTCTATTCACTTTGACATACGTCTCATCCCAATACCAACTGCCTCTTACAAACTTTTTCGCTGCTTCATTTACTCTGATAACAAAGGAGAATATTTCTCGACCCAACGCTGAACGCTAGAATTATCTATTAGAAGATTACGCATGGAAAGCAACTCTTCAATATCTCGATAACTAAGGGAAAAACGAAGTTTTAGATAAACTGCATGTAAGATGATTTTTTGTGGAAAACGTTGATCTTTAAAAGAGATTGGGGAAGTATTCATTATTCAAATTAAAGCATTTTTTAGATAATACTCAATCATTGCGGCAGAACCAATAAGCTTAGTTTTTTAAGTTTCATAGATCTAAAAATTTAATAATGGAGTAAAATATTTTCTTGTTAAAGGTGATTTGACAAACCCAAACAAACACCAATAGCATAGGGTGTATAGTTGCTAAAACTATTGATACCAATACAGTTAAAATTATTATTTTATGTAACTTCATAAGCAAAGTGTTAACCTAATAATTATGCGGTATCTACGGCAGTTTTACACCACCAATCTAACCCCCACATGTATCCTCCGCATTCAGTTCTCATTTCATCTCTTATAGCTTCCCTTGTAGAGCTGCTTTTGTATTTGAGGGAGTCTCAAACATCACTAGTTTCTCTAAAGTTGAATTATAGAAATATCTAAGCTCATCTTGATTAATGTTTTTAACAGTATTTTTATAAGTTTTAAATAGAGAGTAATATTCTATCAATCCATTTTTTAATCTAATCTAGGTTTCAATTTAGAGTTGTTTTGTAAAGTTCTATTAATAAACTTCAATCTCATAAAAACCTCCTCGTCAATTATATAACATGAAGATAGTAGAGATAAAAAGTAATAAATAGGCTCAGTCTTTTATGTTTTATTTTAGTTGGTCTTAGTTATTTTCAATAAGTTAACATATCCAATTTGCATAATATTTAAAAACACAACAAGTGCATTTAAATCTGTTAACTATACTTGGAATCATTTCATGAGACTTTTATGTTTTTTCTTGAAATATTTAAAGGACTGAATAAGTATTCTTTATAGTTTTTTATTATTGGATCTAGCGAAGATATGTGGAAGAAATTTTATGAAGTCATCAATTTTGATTATTGCTAATTTGAATCAATACTTTTGCTCTTTAATTTCTTGATTATTGAAACTAAACATATTTCTGTGAAAATTAAACACTGGACGTTCTAGCTCCGATTGAGAGTTTTTTTACTTGATTTACTTTTCTTTGATCCAAAAATGGGAGCATATATGTTGAGTAAACGTTCTACATAATGCCTCCTTTTTTGTATTATTTCCATTAAAAACTCATAAATAAGTAGGGCTATATAGAAGAGTTTTAATCGATTTTCCCATCCTTGAACTCTTATTGATTGTAAGCCAATTTATGCTTTACAACATCTAAACATTTCTTCTACTTCCCGTCTTTTCATATATGAAAAAAGCATTTCCCATGCAGTCTTTTTTATATCTATATTAAGGTTGGTAAGCATGTAAATAGGAGATCCTGCTCTTTTATATTCTCTGACCACAATTAGCGTGTACATCTGATCTCCTATTTACATGAAATAAGTCTTCTAGCATACTTATTACGTTCTTTATCATAAGTAAATTTGAAGCTCTTATTCTTCATTCCTTTGGTAATATTGTAGGTTAATCGTTTTCCTTTTTCGTCAATTAAAAATCTCTTTCCAATCCAACGAACTAAAAACTGTTGAGCAAATTCTAAAAGAGTACAATTCGCATATCCTCTGTCAAATACATGTAAAACAGCTTTTTTAGATTGATTACGGATAGTTTTGAAACCATTCCATATAAAATTAGACAACCATTCTTTAAAAACACCAACCCTAGAAGGTTCTGATTCACTTTTGGTGGAAAGCTTTTTTAACATTTATAGGAGGTAATAATGCTTCATTTTTACGTTACAAAATCACTATATAAAAGTGATTCTATGATCAGGTTTGATGCTTTATTTTATCATTTATAACTCATTTAATATCATCATCTGTTTTTCTAAAAAGGGTAATTTTGCCCTTCCATACCCTTTACGTTTTATCATTTTTAATTTATTGACTTGCCCTTCAACTTGACCATTTGTTAATTCATAAATAGCAGCATTTTTAACAGCTTCCATATCTCTTTCAATTCCTCCAACTAATCTAATTAGACCTTCAATAGACAATTCTTTAGCTGATACTAACCAAGTTGGTAATTTATCTGGCAACTTAGATAAGAAGATATTACGGTATTCAAAATAGCGTTTACGTAACTTTTCTAAGTGAGGAATTTTATCATAAAGTGCTTCTATAAATATAGATTCTTCCGTAGTTCTTTCGTTACTATGAAGAAATAAGCATCTATTTACCTGATTCATAGTGGGATATTTAATTTTTAATGGAGGAATATCTACATGGGTTTTGACATGGTGTTGAACATATCTATAGAAATGAGGATAATCTCTTGAATATCCTTTCTCTTTTATTTTTCGCCATATCTCCTTGGCACTTCGTTCACCATTTTTCCAAAGTTTGCGAATAAAAGAGCTATATTTTTTTTCATCTATAGGCTCAGAAAAATTACGTGGATAAGCATCCAACTTAAAATATCTTCCGACTGCATCTCTATTCATACCTAATTCCTTAGCAATTACCCTTTGTGATAATTTACCTTCTTTTTGTAGTTCTTTTACTTTTTTAAATAATGCAGAGTATTTAGTATCAGGTAATTCAATCTTTTGAGAAAGAAGAGTAGACTTCAATTTTTCGTGTTCATTTGCTGAAATATTTTCACAAACTGTTCTAATATCACTTTTATATCCTTCTAAATAGCTTCTAATTACAGCTGATAAATTATCTAATAGATGCCATCTATCACTTATTTGTTCTGCCTGAGGCACCCACATTCAAGATAACCCATAAACCCGCCATAGCTCAAAAAAGCATCAAATGATTAATTTTTTATCGATGTTTTTATTCGGAATATTATCTTGATTTAATACAAATTCACCATAAATTCTAATATGTTCCCTCATATAAGGATTTAACCTTTCAATCATTTCATCTGTGATGGTTAACCCATCTTCCTTTAATTCATTAATGACCCTTGTGAGATCAATGATATTATGAGCCATAATAATATTAGCTAATAATATTGTGTACTTTACTCTCTTTTCTTGTTCGATAGGGTCTCCTGATTTTATTTGTTCTCCACCAAAAGTGATCCAATCGCAGAAACTATTAAAAGACTCTATCTTTGTTGTTGATTTAGTGATATTTGACCTAAGTGCACTGTTTCTAATAAAATCTATTAAGAACAAGGTTCTTTGAACCCGCCCTAATTCTCTAAAAGCTTTATAAATTTTTGTTTTTCGTCCATGAATACCTAGTTTCTTTAAAATTAATGACGGTATAACTCTACCCTTTTTTATTGAAATAACAATCCTTAGCATTTCATGGTAGTATCCCTCTATGAGTTTCCAATCTCTTATTCTGGGCATTAATTCAATACCTAATAAATAGGAAAGTCCAAAAACAGGTTCATTTTGACCTTGTGTATCAGCATGAATATTTTTTATCTCCAGTGATGATTGATTTTGTATGAGGCCATCTAGAATATAAATGGCCTCCCAAATTCCGCAGACTATAAATTTACTGAACAAGGCAATGTAAGTATCACTGATATGATGATAGGCTATTCCTCCATAACCACCATATCTAATATGTCTTTCTCCAAACATATTATTTTCTAACAAAGGAATTTGGGTTCCATCAGCAACAGCAGTAGCTTGATTTCCCCATTTTTTGATAATGTCAAATGATTGGGTGAAATTTATTAGCGTACGCATCGCTTTTTGTAGGTTTTCATTGCTGATATGTTGTTTGTTGATTCTTGATAATGTTCTTTGGCTAATTTTATGCCTGCAATGTGACGACATATAGGTCGGGCCAATATTTACACCATAGGCAAATAAAGTATAAATATAGTTACTTATAGGATCTTTTGTTTTGGATAATGTACCTGTTATAAATTGAAAATTATCTGTAAAGGAAACATGATGATTTACCCTATTCATCATATCTAATAGGTTGTGTTTCTGTAGTTTTTGCTTAATGATGAGCTGAATCTTTTCTACCTCTTTATTTCTTTTTCTCTTACTTGATTTTTTGAGATGAAATCCTTTGTCATCTCTATAGTACGAAGAGGTTTCTTTTTTAAAGTGTTGATCAAAATCAAAGATTTTATCTTTCATTTCTTTTTGTAAATGTAGCACCATCTGTTTACCGTTTTCAGGTAATTGAAGATCTTGAATGATGATGGGTAATTCATGTGTTAATTCTTCATCAGAGACAAGGTACTCATCTGTATTGGCGTATTCTAACGACCCTTTTGCAAAATAATCAAAGGATTGTAAACCTTCAGATAAATAATACATCAAGGCGATTTCTAGGTGCTTTTTATGATAACTTATCTGACCATTATCCTCAGATATAATAATTACTTTCAACCATTTCTTTGTGAGGTAAGATAAATCAAAATCTTCATCGATAGTGTTCGTGCGTTTGTTCCTGAAACGTTTAAATTTTTTCCAATCATTCAATAAATTCTCATTTACGGAATAAATTTCAGCTTTATCAATTATCATTCTCAACGCTTTACCATAATATTTATGCGATTGGAGTAGATAAGGGTAAAAGTTGTCGTTATGAAACTGGTTAAGAAATTGATTTCTTTGCTTTAAATAAGCAAGACCACCATTCCTATGGTATAGATCGTGAAGTTTTTGATGGTGTAAAGACGGATTGTTCTTTGTTTCTATTGAAATAGTAAAAATCTGCTCTTGTAGTTGCAACATTTTTTCCTCGTTCCTTCTGTGCTCTTTTTTGTATTCTTCAAGTTTATTTTTTGCATTGGTGATATTTTTATTTACACGTTTAATAAACATCTCAATCAATGTATCTTTCACTTGCATCTGTTTGATGTACAAGAAACAAATAAGTAATGTATAACGTCTTTTAATCGTGGTATCTAGTATTTCTGATAGCTCAAAAGCATCCGCTTCAGCATAGAATTGTTTTATTTTTGTGAACGGAATATTTTTAAGAAAAAGGAATACTTCTTGAAAGGCATATAGGTTATTATATCGTCCGATCCATTCATGTATATTGGATAAATTGGGTTTATTTGGTGGTTCTTTCAACTTTGTAAATTCAGATTTATAGTTTTCATTTTGTACGACTAATAAACTATTTAATTGTGTAAAGTTATGAGCTGAAATAGATCGGTAAACAGCATTATAAACGTTCTCTTGATATTCATTCCTTTTTGATAAAACCAATAATGACAGCCTTTCAAAAGAAGGGAACGTAAAATTTAAATCAAGTATTTTTTCTACTGAAGCATTTAGTAGGTCTGAAGGATGACTCATTGTTGGGGTGGTTTCATCTAAATATTGAAGGACTTCTACTTCCGCCTCTTTATTGAAAAGAAATTTACCTCTCTTTTTTCTTATAAGTTCTCTTATCCGTTCATACGACCTTGTTGAGGTTGTGAAAATTAATTTCTTATCGACAATATCTTTTTCTTTATTGTCCATAGACTGAACACAATAATCAATAACAACTTGAGGAATATCATTTAAATCGGTAGGAAAGTAGTTTAGATAATCAAATACTTTTAATAAAATGAGTTTTAGAAGATGGTTATACCTCCTTGTTTTATGTAAGGCAAATATTTTATCATCATCGCTAACAGGAAAAATAGTTTCAGTTCTTCCTTGGAATATGAATTTTTAAAATGGGGATAGATAGTTTGTTGTTTAATTATCATAATAGTGTCATTTTTCTTAACGATAAAACTATTTACATTACATAGTATAAAATACAAAATAAGTGACAGTAATATCTTATATTTACTACCAATTTTATAGTGTCTCGTAAACGGTGGTTTGTAAGACACATTGTTCTAAAGACAATATGGCAGATTCAAAAAATACATCATTAAAAATTGGTTATGCAAGAGTTTCTAAGGCCGATGGAAGTCAGGTCGTGCAATTGCAACGTGATGCCTTGATAAGCGAAGGTGTAAATGAAGAACATATTTATGAAGATTTTGCATCAGGGAAAAATGACAAAAGAGAAGGCCTAAATGCTTGCTTAAAAGCACTAAGACCAAGAGATACACTTGTCGTTTGGAAATTGGATCGTTTAGGGAGAAATCTAAAACATCTTATTTCAACAGTTGAAGACCTAGACGAGAAAAATATAGGGTTTAAGGTACTCACCGGAAAGGGTGCAAATATTGATACAACAACACCAAGTGGAAAATTTATCTTTGGTATTTTTGGAGCTCTTGCCGAATTTGAGCGAGATTTGATTAGAGAGAGAACGGTTGCAGGCTTAAAAGCTTCACGTGCAAGAGGACTAATAGGAGGTCGGAAATTTCAACTCACTAAGGCTCAAGTTCGATTAGCAGAAGCTGCTATGAAAGATCCAAAAACAATAGTTACGGAACTTTGTAAAGAGTTAAATATCTCCAGACAATCACTGTATAGATATGTTGGACCAAAAGGAGAGTTAAGAGAAGCCGCACTAAAAGTTTTAAACAGTTAGAAAATGACTTTACTAGAAACCATACAAGAGTATAAAAATATAGGTATAGCTAAAATTATTGATTATGAGAAATTTAATAATTACACAATTACAGCTCATAGTACCCAAATAGAAGGCTCAACCTTAACATTAGATGATGCTACATTACTTTTAAATGAAGGATTGACACCAAAAGGAAAACCATTTATCCATTCTCAAATGGTAACAGATCACCATAAAGCGCTACTTTTCATTAAGGAAGAAGTGTCAAAAAAGAGAACAATTAACGCTCAGTTTATTCAAGAAATTAATGCTCATATCATGCATTCAACAGGGACTTCATACAATACTGTTTTAGGTACCATTGATAGTAGTAAAGGAGAATATAGAAAAGGGAGTGTATATGCAGGACAAAGATATTTTGTCAATTATCAGAAAGTACCAGGACTTATTGACAAACTTTGCACAACGATTAATACTCAACTAGAGAAAAAATTATCAGATGATGATAAAATAAACCTATCATTTTATACCCATTTTGAATTGGTAAGTATTCACCCTTTTTATGATGGAAATGGCAGAACCTCTCGATTGATAATGAACTATTTACAGGAGCTTTTTGGGTTTCCAATGTCAGTAGTCTTTAAAGAAGACAAGTTAGATTATATCCAAAGTCTTGAAAAAACCAGAGAGGAAAATAACATTCAATATTTTTATGATTTTATGCGAAATCAATACCAAAAATTCCTGCAATTGGAAATTGATAGGTATAAGTCTCAAAAAGATAATGACGATTACACAAGTATTGATTTCTAGTTATAATGCAATATTTACTTTTTATCCACTGTTTATATTTTAAACAGTGGGTGATTGTTTTAAATGTTAGTTTAAGGGTGAAATAGAGCTATGGCGGGTTTGTGGGTTATCTTGAATGTGGGTGTGAGGAGCTCCTTTTGTTGCTGCTGATGCATAACTACTGGACCCATCACGGGTAATTATTTTAATTTCAGGATGTGCTAATAACCACTTACTTACGGTCTCTACTTTTCTATCAGGAAGTAAAGCTATGGGTTGTCTAGTTTCCAAATCCACTAAAATAGTACCATAGGAAACTTGTTTTTTAAACGCCCAATCATCAATACCTAAACAATTAATAGTGAGTTCATTAGTGTCATTCACTTGAAACAAATGAGCAAAACACAACAAAGGTGAAGTGGAATATTCTAATTGAAGATGTGATGATATTCGTTGTAATGCTCGTACACCTATTGTAAGTCCTAAAACCATTAATTGATGTTGTAATCTAGTTGTAGAACGGGCATAAGGTTGTATTTCTTGAGTAAAACGTTCAGTAAAAATCTTCCTCGAACAATGAATATTTTTACAGTAGAATTTTTTCACTTTTAAGGAAACTTCAACACTAGAATCTGACCAGGATAAATCTTTGAGATTACGTACATAATAGCTATGTTTCGCATTACTTTCTGTATGACAACAAGGACATTTTCCAGAAGGAGATATAGATTTTAAATGAATGATTCTTTTCTTTACAATATTAGATTCATCGACAGAGAACCCATCAAATTCAAATGAACCAAAACTAGAAAAGGTAGAGAGTGATATCATAATAACGAAAGTAATAATATCTTATCTGCTAAAATGTTAAAAAAGCTTTCCACCAAAAGTGAATCAGAACCACGCGGGTGAACTAAATATTATTTACTATTTTTTTGAATATTGTATGATTTGCAACGATAAGTAACATAAATGGGAATTGTCAATTAAAGTCATTTTATGAGTCTAACGACATGACTAAATTAAATATATTATAATATAAAAGGATGATTAAATTATAGTCTTTTATGTGTCTAACAACACGACTAAATTAAATAGCAAGCTATGTTTATGTATATACAATAACTCAATAAATTGAGATTCTTGTGTATATACATAAACTCGTTTCGTTTTAAACTCACTTACTTGTTCCTCTCGGAAGGTTGGGGACATTCGCAATACTGCTCACTTGTAATTAATTAGTTTAAACTTAATCAGTTTAAAAATTAAAACTAGAGCAAGAAAAATATTTTCAGATCTATTGTAATTACATCAATAAAAATAGAGTATAGTATCGTTGTGATGTTTCAGATACTTATATCGTCCTTTTAGTCATTTTATTTCCTGTGATGTATATAAAAATAAATGTCTTAAAATTCTTCAAGCCTCTTAACAAAAGAGGATGGTTTAATCTCTAAACCCTTACAAACTCTAAATAGCATTTCCAAAGTAGGGTGAGTTGTTCCTCCCTCCAGTTTTGAAATATAACTTCTAGGTAAATCACAGAAATCAGCAAGTTGATGCTGAGTCATTTTCTTTTCAAGCCTTATCTGCTTAATCAGTATTTGAGTATTGCTTCGTACCATATTTGGTACAAATGTATTTTTTTAGTAAATTCAAATTACCCCATATATAGTACAAAACAGAAATATTACTATGAAATTAGAATCTCATCATATTGCTATAAGAAAGGCTGCAACACAAATTCTAGAAGAAAAAGGAGAGAAATTAAATAAGAATAATCTTATAAGTATTACTGGTGCAGAAATTTTTAAAAAATGTTCAACAATTTTTGCTAGATTCTTTAATCAATCAATTGCAAAGGCTATTACCTACTCTTTCCCTGATTATCATATTGAATTCTGGAACTTCCATAAACTTAATAATAAAATTAGATTTAAGAATATAGAGGATGAGAAGAGGTTTATTTTATACATCTTCCAACTTAATAGAATAGATTTTGTTGAGGAAAATTTATACAAATATCTAAAAACAAGTTTCATTATTGGTACTCATTTTAAAGGTACAAAAAAAGAATATTATGGTGGTTTTAGCCTTTTAAAGAAGTATAGGTGTTCTCCTGTCCTTTTAATTATGTCTTTGTTTAGAGAAGAATTTAAAAATTTGAAAGTATGGAAGTTTCCAAAAAATCAATATAAATGGTGGATAAATAAATTTCATGTAAATGCTTTTATGAAAAATGTTTATTCTGAATTGTCGAAACAAACTTTTTACAAAGGGTTTGAGACGATCTCTTACTCTAATGTATTATCAATAAAGGGAGTTAAATGCTATGTTAAAGAAATCTGTAATAATGATATTGAAGAATTCATCCATCAATTAAGGATAAGGTTTGAAGAAAATTCTGTAGCACCTTTATCTATTGATGAAATGATAAATCAGTCTAAATTATTAATCACTCAAAAAATGGGATGGTTATTACCTGAAGATTTTTATCAAATAAGCTATCAAATAATTAAAGATTGCAAGTGTTTCCATTTTTTTAGAAAATTGGTTAATGAAGATCTTATTGAATTTGTGAAAATACTATTTCCAAAATATAATTTCTTCCTTTTTAAATTTAAATCTGTAAAGGTTAATGCTAACTGGTGGTCAAATGAAGATAATCAAAAAGTTTACCTTAATTGGTTACTAGATATTTATGGGTTACAGCCTGACAAAGATCTTGCTATTATTTCTATTCATATGATCCAAAATAATTTTGGAAGATCAATATTAGAGTATCATAATAAGAAAGGTAGTCATTTGAAAAACCTTTTAGAGTATCATTACCCAAATTGTGGCCTTAATATGAGAGATTTTTCTTCGTTAAATAACAATAAAACTGAAAAACAATTATACAAGTTGATTAAAAAGTACCTCCCAGAAGAATATTCTAAACAAACATATTTTGATAAAGATATACCTAGACTTTTTTATTTCGATGAAACTAAAAAAGAGATGAGATTTGATATAGTTATTTTAAAATTAAAAACTGTTATCGAATATCAAGGTATTCAACATTACAAAGATATTAATGGACTATACTCGTCTGATTCACTTCAGAAAAATATACTTCATGATTTTGAAAAAAAACAAAAATGTAAAGATTTAGGATGGAAGTACATAGAGTGGTCGTATAAAATACCTGTTATTCCTCAAAACGTAATTAACCTAATTTTTAAATTAAGAGCAAATGATATGGATCACTACGAATACAAAATTTAATACCTCTCAATTTTTGTAAGGAGGAAAACCATATTTATCATAAAGACCTTACTCTCTTTTACTCTATTCTATTTTTATTAATCTTGAATTCTAATAAAAATAGACCTGAAAATGATTTTCATGCTCTAGTTTTAATTTCTAAAATGATTAAACTTAAACTAATCATTTATGAATGAGCAGAATTGCGAATGTCCCCAACCTTCCGAGAGGAACAAGCCAGTGAGTATTAAACGAAACGGGTTTATGTGGTAACACGAAAATCTCAATTCATTGAGTTTTTGTTACCACATAAACATAGCTTGCTATTTAATTTAGTCGTGTCGATAGACTTATAAAACGACTATAATTTAATCACATCTTAATATTATAATATAATTAATTTAGTCGTGTCGATAGACTTATAAAACGACTATAATTAATAATTTTATCTCGATTATTAATTGTTGTATATCACATTATTATTTTAATAATTCAAAATTAACTAATTAAATTTAGTTGTAACTATTATACATCAAACATAATTACATAAACAATCACATCCCTAAATAAATATTTACATAAATAAATGTATCCCTAAATAAGTATTTACATAAGTAAAGGATTAAAGGAAATAAGGATTAAAAGAAATAAGGATTAAAGGAAATAAGGATTAAAAGAAATAAGGATTAAAAGATATGATACATATTTTATTGTATGTATTTTTCAAGTTTTCGCTAATAAAAAATGGTTATATCAATAGCAAATCAAAAAGGTGGGGTAGGAAAAAGCCTTTAAAAGAATCAAGTCTCAGATTGTTCTGCAGATGGATTTTAGAAAAATGGAGAGGGAAATTTCAAGAGAATTTAATCTTTGATGAAGTTTTTTTTACTAAAAATACTCCTAACATTATACAGTGGTTTGAAGCTAAAAATCAATGTATTATACTTGTGTCATTGAATCAATTGTACTATCTCTGATTCAAAAAATAACGATTTATTAATTTTGATGACGAACCAAAATTATACTATTGGGTAGTACGATTCTAACTATTTTTATCAAGCTGTATTCTATAGAAAATGGATGCAGTATTACTTTTAGCTAACTAAAATTTCATGAAAACTATTAAACTATTTTCTGTATCTCTTTTTCTTCTTGTTTTAACTTTTGCTATAAATGCATATGCAGGAGTATTTGTAAGATATCAAAACAATGACTCTAGCTCTTATACATTTGATACAGATATTGGAGGAAGTATGCAGAAAATTACTTTTGGCGGTAGTCAGTCTGGCTCCCTTACTATTCAAGGTGGAGGAAGCAAAGCCATAGTTTATACAAGTTGCGGGAAAGTAACTTTAGACGATGGGGATAATATTACCATCAAAAATGGATGCATATCATTTAACTAAGACGATGGTCTTAGTTTGTATATAATAAAATTAAAAGGGGTAGTTTCCCTTTATGAATCGTTAAAGCGTAAACCCTCTCTAACTTTGTTGGAAGGGTTTATTTTTTTAATTAGAATCATTCAACTCTCATTAATCACTTTCTTCAAAGTATGCTTATTAGGAAAATCTTTACCATCCTTAATAGCCATTCTTACGTTATTCACTTCTGGCCAAATTTTCCATTGAGGGTTCTCAGTATATTTATTCAAAGCTACTTTTATAACACTTTTCTCTAAACCAATCTCCCCTAGCCTCATAGACAGTTTATCTAATTTCTCTTTAAACTCTGGTGATACACTCGGTGTACTTTCATCAAAGAGAGTTTGCTGTGTTGGAGCTTTCTTTGTTTTTATTTCGTCAGTTTGTACATCTTTAGTATTACTTGACGTTTTAGGTAGTTTCCCTATTTGCTTTAAGTAAGTCTGTTTTGTCTTTTCGTCAGGTAATACATTATAAACAAGTGATTCTTCTGGTGATAGTGCTAAAATATCTGCTTCCTCATCTTTATGTGTACTATCCAACGTAAAAAAGAACGTCAGTTTATACACCTTTTTACCTTGCTTCTCTTCTTCATAGTACCCACTAATGTCTGTTTTCTCATTAATTTCATTTATAGATTTTTCTATAACTGCACGTTTAAACTGAGAATACGTAGCATAAGTTTTAACATCTTGAATGCCAAATTTGATCTTAAGGTTATCTACTGTAATAGAATACGGCTTGTTAAACTTAGCTTGCTGTAAAAGGATCTCATAAAGTCTAATTGCAAAAGAAGACTTCATCTTACTCACTGTAGAATATAGGTATTCTGTATATGCTTCCTTAAGGTCTATAATAAGCGGTTTTAACTCATCATTAAGCTTATAGGCTAATTCTATCTTGTCTATGTCTTTATCGTTGTCTATGCTCCTAGCATCCCCTTGAAGGGTTGGAAAGATCACTATAGACTTAAACTTACCATCTAATTCAACATACAGTGGCTTCATTTGTTGTAATGCAAAAAGAGCTTTCTTTGCTTTACGATAGTCATATATACTAGGGTTTTTCTTTCCTGTAAATTCACGAATGCTAATAGAATGAAACGTATCTATATCATTTGCCCTTACTGCTTTAGCAATACAATAGATAAACAGTTTCTGTTCCACTGCTGATAAACCCTTTGTTTCGTTGTACAATATGAGTTTACTATGTTTTTTTACTATATCCTGTGCATTCATGATACTTCAGTTGAATCCTATATGTGTATAAACTAACGAAAACGATACGCATAATGCAAGTAAACCATATATTAAATACGTTGTTTTATACACATTAACGTTAATCTACACATCTTAAGCGTTAAATTGTACACTCAACGTTAAACAATACTTGCCTTTACGTTAAACTATACACTATTATTAGTCATATAGTACATTAAATTTCGTTAGTCTATACACATTTAAATAGTAATATTTAGTTGTTATAAACTGTAAATCAATTAGTTATAGTAATTTTCCAAACTTCCTTAATATTATTAATACTTCTAATATTTATTAATCTCTTTATAACTTTAATTCTTATTAAAGAAATCATATTTGATTATTAAGTAGGTTATAAATTGAAATTACTATACGATTCATAAATCATATTTGAGTTATGAATGCAATATATGATACTTTATTCACAAATAAAAGTCATATTTGAGTTGTTTTTATGAAAAAGTATGGCTTATATTGCATATATATAAATCATATATGAGTTATTATAAGTAATAATATGAGTACATTAATAGATAACATTAAATATTTTAGAAAAGAAAAAGGACTATCTCAAAAAGAAGTTGCGGCGAAATCAGAAATTTCCTTAGCAACTTACCAGAGAATAGAACAAGGAACTTCTGATGTCGGGATGACTGACCTTTCTAAAATTTCGGACGTACTGGGAATAGGTGTTGATACACTAATGAAAAGGCGTTGTACCATAATTACATTAGCAAATACTAAAGGTGGTAGTGGAAAGACTACTATGGCAATACATATATCAAAACAATTAAAATTACTAACGGGCAAAAAGGTGCTTGCGTTTGATACAGATATTCAGGAATCATTATCAAATGTACATTCTGACGATAGTATAGTTGATTTGGTAACTTTTGATCATACAAAGAAATTTGTGAGTAAGGAATCTTCTATCAGAACTCAATTGGTCAATCTTTCTAAGGAATACGACTTTATTATTATTGATACAGCAGGTTCGTTTGAATCTTTTACGTTCTTATCTGCAATTATTGAAATGTCTAATATTCTAATTGTTCCTTTCCAATTAACACGTATGTCTATTTCAGGCACTGAGTTTATTGAGGAATTGATCGTTGAAACAAATGCTCATAGAAGTGAGCAAGGAAAGTTACCTACCAAAGCGGTAGCTGTTGCTACAATGGTTAATAAGAGAGCAAACGAAGTAAAGATTTTAAAGGATATTGAGTTTGAAGGTATAAATGTACTAACCAACGTAATTAGTAATTCTGTAGAGTATAGTAGAACAGATGATTTATCTACTTCATTTACAAATGCATCTATAAAAAAAGAATTTGATAAATTTATGGATGAGCTGGAGAAATACACTGGTTTATCTAATTAATAACCTTAACGATTATACTATCCATGGCAAATCTTAATATAAATACGAACCGTAAGAAAAAGAATAGAACAGTATTCGATAGGGCTGCCCAAAATGAAGCCTCTATTGATCGTAATAACTATATAGAAAGAAATGGAATCGTAATTCTTCCAGAGTTAGAATCTTATATCAGAAAACAAGATGTTGAAGAAGCTGAATTGTTTCGTGAATCTATAGAAACTGAAGGAATTAGAGAGCCACTTTTGTTGGTTAATATTCCTGGTCATGATAATCTCTTGATTGATGGTCACCATAGATATAAAGCTTCTGAGAACTCTCCTACTGTTCCGGTTAAATACATTACTTCACTAAATACTTTAGATGAGGTAAAAGTATGGATGCTTAAAAATCAGTTAGGACGTAGAAACTTAAAGGATTTTGAGCGTATTGAATTATCAGAAAAGTTATTGAGTTTTAATGCAAAACTTGGTATAGAAAAGCGAGTGCAAAATGCTTCAAAAAACGAAAGTGCAAATTTGCACTTTCGAAGTGAGGAAGAAAGTGCAAGCCCTAAAAAGATAGATCATACTCAAAATATTGCAGATACAGCCAATACATCAAGAAGAAATACATCAAAGGCTCTTAAGATTATCAGAGAAGCTCCTGAAGAATTAAAAGACCTGGTTCGCTCTGGAGAAAGATCAATTCATAGTGCATATCAAGAGATTACTAAGAAAGCGAAAGTTGAAAAAGCTCCAAAAGTCAATTTAAAAGAAACATCTCTTCAAGAAAAATTGAATGATTCTTCTAATGAAATTACAGCAAAAGGAAAAATTAATACTTTAGATAATACTTATCTATCATTTAAGAACTCTCTATCAAAAGGAAATAAAGAATTAGCGAAAACAGAGCTAGATAATATGATTCATTTAATTAATGAATTGAAAGCCAACCTTTAGAATAAAAATTCAAATATAAAAAAGAGGGAGCCAATACAAATCGCCAAACCCGTATGCACCCCCTCATAACCTTATACAAAGTTATAATTATGTCAAAAGTACAAAATATTCCGTATTTATTAATCATCGGATTGTGTTCTCTTTATTCGATGTATGTAGTTACTCACTTTCTAATGTTCTTAGGGATTGATGAAAAAGTAGCTATGGGTGTCTCCATTGTGATTGCCTATATCACCCACTCTATCATTTTTGATTCTGCGAAATCAATTTTATCTACTAAGAAATTTTCTTCCAATATCATTTTAGCTTTAACGTTCTGTGCGTCTATTGTTGTGATGGAATACTATGGTCTGAATCATAAAATTAGAACATCTGAAGTAGATAATACTAAGGTCGAAGTTCTGGGGTCACAATTGGTTAATTTGAGAAATCAGTTAAGCCAAACAGGAGTTTCAAATCATTATGCCAAGGTTGAATTAAGAAGAAGTCTTAAAGTACAAATCAAGGAAATTCAAGCCGAAATCAAGGGAGCTAAGCTTGAATTAGTAAATCAACAAGAAACAGCAGAAGCTAAAACAGAGATGTTCTCCTTCTACTCTATAATTGTTTTAGTGTTATCAATTTTAGCATCTATTGAAGTAACAAAAGCGATAGATAACAAAGAGTTCAAGCTTGATACTACAAGCTTATCTCAAGAGATTAAACAAGAAGGAAACCTTAATTTCAAGCTTGAAAACAAGAATAATCATCATCAGATAAGAAGTAATCAATCTATTGGTTTTTTATTTAATACAGGTACAAAAGAAGAAAGGTTGTATCAAGCTTGGGAAGGTGGTGAAAGAAATATTGCCAAGCTTTGCAAGATGGTGAAGAGTAATCCGGTTTTGATAAAGCAGATGATTTCAGATTTAAGGCTTTCTGATCGTTTATCTTCTTAAGATAGTAGAAGAAGAATTTATTTATGCTTCTCCATTTATGTTTAGAACCAATTATGGTTGGTGAAATATATTTAAAATTGAAGGTACAAGTGAATAATCATTTGTACCTTTTTTCATAAATTGATTTTTATAGAAACTAACAGATTGATAAATGGAAAATAAGATACTAGTAGTAGATATTGAAACAACAGGCTTCCTCAATCAAGGTGGCCATATTGCCGAAATTGGCATCGTGGAATTAGATCTACAAACAGGAGCTAAAGAGATAATCTTTGATGAAGTTTGCCACGAGAAAGGAATGACTTTGGAGAGTGTTCAAAATAGTTGGATAGTAAGTAATGGTTTTATGACTGTGGAGGAAATTAGACACAGCAAAAACCTGGAAGTATACCGAAGCCAACTTCAAGATATTTTTAATCAGTACCGAACAGGAGCTACAGCATATAATAGATCTTTCGATTTTGATTTCTTAGAAAGTAGACGTTTTCAATTTCCTTCAAAACTTCCTTGTCCAATGGAGCTATCAACAGATATTTGTAAGGTATCTTGGAATGATTATTACCAAAAATGGAAATGGCCAAAAGTAGAAGAAGCTTATGATTTTTTCTTTCCTGATAATGATTATACCGAACTGCATAGAGGAGCAGATGATGCTTTTCATGAAGCAGATATTGTAATGGAATTGTATAGGAGAGGGGTTTTGGAGATTTGATGTTTTTCAACCAATTTAGTAATAATCTATTCAAATAAATCAATAAACTAATGAGTAAATTAAAAGTCTTGAATATTAAAATAGCTGTTCAACTTAGACCTATATTAAGTAAATACATCATTACCTTACAGAATGAATATGTAATGAATGAGTATTATAAAAACTTCAAAAATGAGGTTTTTAAAGAGAAATCTAGCTCAGTAAATGTAGCTCAAAAAAGACTAAGTGTTGAAATAGAAAAGAAAAGTGGTGATCATGATGCAATAGAACTAAATCTTCCTAAAAATGATCATAATGATTTATATCTAGTTCTTTTGGATACATTGAAGGAATTCAAATATCAATTTCTTAATACTGAATTAGAGAATCCTAATGATGTAGAAAAAATCAAAGAGTATAAGGAGTTGTACCTTAAGTTGAAAGGAATAGTTAATGATCATTTTGGTAATGTAGAAGGTGTCTAATCATGGTTACTGACTTTGAAGTAAATAAAGTTTATGTTTCTGATATTTTATCAAAAAAAGATGAGTTCCAACCTATTTTTAGCGAACTAAAAGCAATATTAGAAAGACATAAAGTACCACTAACATTATTACCTAAAACTAAAGATATTTGGGCTAGAGATTATATGCCTGTACAGGTTTCTAATAGTAAATTTGTGGAGTTTAGATATGACCCTGATTATTTACAAGGAGCTAGAAAAGGGTATAGAAACCTAAAATCCTACCCTGATATTATATGTGATGAGATAGGATTGTTTACCGTAAAAGCGGATATCATACTTGATGGTGGAAATATGGTGAAGTCAAAAAGAACTCTGATAATGACAGATAAAATATTTCACGAAAATCGGAATGATTATACCAAAAAGGAATTGATGAATCAGTTACATTCTTTATTTGAAATTGAAACTATCATTACAATACCACAAGATCCTCTTGATAAATATGGTCATACTGATGGTATGTTACGGTTTATCAATGAAGATACAGTATTAGTAAACTCTTTTTATGAGAATGATAAATCAATAGTGTCCGCTTTAAATAAGACGAACTTAAGTGCTGAATTTTTAAAGTATGAAGTGAATGTCCTTGATAAAAGGAGTTGGGCGTATATGAATTTCTTACAAACAAAAGATCTAATTCTACTTCCTAAATTTAATATTGATGAAGATGCTTTAGCTCTAGAGCAGATAAGGAGCCTCTACCCTCATTATAAAAGTAAAATTGAGCAAATTGATATGACAAATATTGTCAAGCATGGAGGTGTCTTGAACTGTATTACTTGGACAACATTATAACTAAAATGAATATGACTTCTATTGAAAAGAGATACTTTGAGTTAAAGTACAATCATAAAATTAATGAATTCTACAAAATTGATGATCTTAAGAATTGGTCTGTAGGAACAGCTAAATCAAAGTATAAGAGACTAGATGATTTTTACTGTGATGAGTTATCTATATCAGTAAAAGAACTTGAAAAAGTAATCAATGGCTTTAAAGAATACCACCACCTTTACCAAAAGTATTTTAATGAATATCGAAAGGAGTTTTTCGCAGACCCAAAAACACTAATTGAATGGTTTAATAATCAAAATAATTCTTGTCACTATTGCGACATTACCCAGGAAGAAGTTCTGAAAATTGTTGATTTAAGAGGTGGGAATATGACTTTAAATAATTTACAGAAGCGTTCAAAAGGAAGTTTAGAAATAGAAAAGTTAGATTCAAATAAAGGTTATACTTTTGATAATTCTGTTCTAGCTTGTCCTTTTTGTAATAATGCTAAAAGTAATCTGATTTCTGATGAAGATTGGAAACTACACTTTTCAAAACCAATGAGGAAATATCTTCAATCTTTAATACAAGAAAAATAATTTATTCCCTCCTCACGCACCCACACCAAGCTTCACTTCATTCCATTTGGCTAAAGCCTGCATCTCCATTCCGTTTGCGGAGGGGTACATTCGTCGCTCATTTTCTTGATGGAGTTCGTCTAGTAACAACAAAAGAATAATGATAGCTAGGTATTCCAATATAAGACCTAAGCTATCTTAACATAATGCCGTCTTATAAAAAGCCTACGGCTATTTTTTATAAGGGCATTATGTTAAATAGCCACGCAAAGGGGCAAAAAGTCATAAATGCCTTTTCGCCCCCTTTTCGGCTGACCCGCCATTTTCTAACGTCCGACGCTCCACAATCCAAAACCAGGCAACTATTAAAATTGATAATTGTGTACTATTTTTTAGATTGTTTCCTCCCCTCCATTGATCCAACGCCACCACAAAAACCAATAGAAAAATAATCTCAGTTGTAAATTTGAAAGCCTTCAATCCTTTTTCTATCTGCTTTTGCTAAGCACGATGGCAGTAGATAATTTTTAAATTGTTCGTACCTCACAAATTCAAAATTACAACAGCCACTTTCTCTGACTCGCCTAACGAAAAGCTCTTCGAGTATGCTTGTAGTAAACTGAAATAAAAACGGTTCCCGTTCAAACATTTCTTACCAAGCCCACCCCCCGAAAGTGTATCACTCGCATAAATCACCAACTCCCCCTTTAATATTTAAGCCAATGACTTCGATATTTACTTTTCCTGTTAGCTTTTTTTCTTTCTCTATTTTCATTAATTATTAAAACTATAAAACTTAAAGAAAATATGCACATTGAAAATATTGATAGAGATCTGTTTTGTCTATGAAGTGATTTAAAAATAAAATAAAAAAAATAGTTATGCTTTTTAAAAAAGACCTGAAGGAGTAAATTTAATTTACCACAAAAAAAACAACCCCTTCAGATCATGCATAAAGCAATACTAAATAAGTATGTAAATAGATATATTCCAAAAATTAAAAGAGGACGACAGGTGAAAGTACCTATTTGGAAAATACTGAACGCAATCTTTTATAAGATAAAAACAGGAGTTCAATGGCATTTATTACCATTAAAAGAGTTTTTTGGTAATTTATCAATTTCTTATCAATCAGTTTATTACCACTATAATAAATGGTGTAAAATAGGGGTGTTTCATAAAATCTATGATAACTTATTAAAAGATTATAAGAGACTTTTAGATTGTTCAATTCTAAATTTTGATGGTAGTCATAGCCCTACGAAAAGAGGAGGAGAAAAGGTTGGTTACCAAGGACGTAAAAAAGCAAAGACTACTAATATGTTAATTCTATCAGATAAAACAGGTATACCTTTAGCAATTTCTCCTGGGATTTCAGGAGATCATCATGATTTGTATGAGATAGAATTTTTCACTCATAAAATATTAGAAAACACCTCACAAATTATAGGTAATATGGAAGGTTTATTTTTAAATGCTGATGCAGGTTTTGATAGTAAAAAGTTTATTCACTTACTGAATGAACACTCTATTTTTCCAAATGTGGATAAGAATAAAAGGAATAGTAAAAGTCAATATTTATTAGATTATGTATTTGATGATGAGTTATATAAATTTAGATTTTCTGTAGAGCAAACAAATGCATGGATAGATAATTATAAATCTTTAATCATTCGATGTATGACTTCAATCAAAAATTGGGAGCAATCACATTATATTGCTTTTATAAGTATACTTAAAATGAACTATTATAGAATATTTTCAAATTGTTAATATTTGTTATACAAAAATCAGAGATATGTCATAAATAAGTTTTTATCTGTCATACAATTGTAAACCTAAAACAAACAAATTAAATGAGAAACTATTTTTTATTAGGGCTTTTAATCAGCCTATTTTTTAGCTGTTCACCAATGAGCGAAGCTATGCTAAATGGTGAAGTCATCCCTAAAACAAAAAAAAATGATAGAAATCAATTAATTGCTCAAGACTTAAATGATAATATTATTGAAGTAGATTACAAAAATACCATTTTGAATACAGAAGGTAATTTTGATATATACACCACTAGAATAATTACAAATAATAAAAGTATATTAAAGTACTATATAAACGTACATGAAAAAGGAAATTTAGTACCATTAAAAACTTATATTTATACCGTCGAGCCTAAATATAAATTTAATAAAGAAAATTCTCTATTAAATATTTTAAAAACTACTACTGGTACAGTTAAAATTGAAGATTATGAGACAAAAATCACAATAAATAGACGTATAATTAATGGTATTTTTATATCCAAAGGGAGTAATGAATGTCCTGAAGAAATAAAGGATCCTCAAATGCTAATTATGATGGGTTTTTCTTGGTGTATTTTACCTCCAATTGAAATAAGAGCGAATGGTTATCAACCGATTAAAAGCGAAGTAACACCAAGTGGTGTATTAAAATCTTTTCATCTTAAAACAGGTAAAAGTAGTAAATTAGCAAAAGTAAAAGTCTCTGATCTTAAAAGACCAACACCTAATATACTTGGTTTTCTTAGTTTAATTCATCGTATGAATCCAAATATAAAAATTAAAGATTTAAATGGTAAGTTTATAATTGGACCTACTGAACCGAGTACCAAATTAGCTAATGAAATAGCTTCTACCCCAAAGACAAGTGTTGAACAAGGTACTCCTAAACAAAAACCTAAAAATGCTAAATATTTAGGGTCAGGTAAATTTGAATCTGGTGTATTAGATGTAGTATTTGATGTTTATTTAGAGGATGGTAAATACATTGTGGAAAGTATTCCCACTGGAATAGCTAATTCAGTTGCTGATTTTCAAACAACAGGAAAAACAGCAATAACAATTAATCCTAATGGAACTAAAATTTTAAGAGTGACTGGATATTCTTTAGTAGGATTTTCATTTTTAGGCCAAAAGGTTGGTGTTCAAACTAATTATGTTTTAAACTTTTATTTAAGTAAAAGTAACAAATTGACAGGAATGACTAGTAAACAAATTAAATAACATGAAATTTTTATTCCTTTTAGTTTTTTTAATATTAACGGGCTACTTTTTGATAAGTGGTATATATTATTTTGTAAAATGGATACATAATTTATTTAAGTAGAACAGAGGTCCCTCCATGATTCTTACGACAGTGTACCAGATGGTATTATAACTAACTCATTATCTTACATATATGGGTCGGAATTGACATTTATTTGATTTTATGTAAAAATGTTTTTAATTAAAACAATTACAAATGACTTATAATCAGCTATTTAATAGTTAATTATCTGGTTCTGTCGCATTGGTTGTGATTTCCTAAAAAGGTTTTACATTTGGTTCATGAATACTTCCCCAATCTCTTTTAAAGGTCAGCGTTTTCCACAAGAAATCATTTTACATGCAGTTTATCTTAAACTTCGTTTTTCCCTTAGTTATCGAGATATTGAGGAGTTGCTTTCTATGCGTAATCTCCTAATAGATCATTCTAGCATTCAGCGTTGGGTCGATAAATATTCTCCTTTGTTATCAGAGCAAATGAAGAAGCGAAAAAAGTTTGTAGGAGACAGTTGGTATTGGGATGAGACGTATATCAAAGTGAATGGAGTGTGGATGTATTTACATAGAGCAGTAGATAAAGAAGGGAATACCATAGACTTTTATTTATCGAAAAACCGTGATAAGAAGGCAGCATTGACATTTTTACGAAAAGCAATGGGCGGTAATGCTACACCTTTAAAGATAAGTATAGACAAGAGTGGAGCTAATATTTCAGCATTAGATCACCTCAATGAAGAATATACATTAGAAGGTAAACCACCGATTGAAAAACGATGTAGTAAGTACCTTAATAATCGGATAGAACAGGATCATAGATTTATCAAAAAAAGAGTAAAACCTATGTTAGGGTTTAAAAGTTTTGATTCAGCAGAACATACAATTTCAGGAATAGAAACAATAAGAATGATCCAAAAAAATCAACTTTCTGACAGGAAGGGTATGTCTAATTTTGAAGCGTTCAAAAGCTTAGCTGCTTAGTGAAAACATGAAAATTGAAGAAGAAAAAAGAATTTGATAATCAATGCGACAGAACCTTTAAGTCTTGATAGCTACGACGAAGACGGCAATGTAATAGACCAAGAAAAAGACGTAGTTAGAGAGGACTTTTTTAACTAAGGATATTTAAACAATTTTTAAGCACTGTATTTATATGGTGCTTTTTTTATAATCAATTAAACAAATGTTAACACGAAGCGTTGCATTCTTCTTTTACTACACTCGCGTTTCTCTTATGGTAAAAGCAAGTATTTTCGTCTTTAATTAGTACAATTTTGAAATGAAGGTTTAAATTCTTTTGTATAGGGTTCATTTCTTTTTATTACAGCAAAAACTATATGAATTAACTTTCCCCTTATTGCATTAATTATTGACATCTTATTTTCTGTCTGTTTTCGAAGGTAATAATCTTTAAATTCTCCTTCTAGCTGAATCACAACAAGTGAGGCTAAATGGAAAAGGGATTTCATCTTTTTATTCGCTCTCTGGGATATTTTATGAGCTGATCTAATACTACTCCCTGATTTGTATTCAAAAGGTACTACACCAACGTGACACGCAAATTTTCTAGGATCAGTAAATTTTGTAAAGCCTTTTGTTGCAATAATAGTAGCGATAGAAACTTGTTTTCCAATACCTGGTATAGATCGAAGTAATTTCGCATAATGTGATAGCTTAGGATCATTTTCAATAAGCTTTTCCATTTCCTGTTCTATTTCAGAAATATGTGTTTTCAAATTTGCTATAAGTTCAGTATATCTTTTCTTTCTTGACAGATAGAAACTAGGTTTCACATACTCCTTATGGTCAGTAAGTTGCTGATCATACTTTACCATCTCTTTTGTTAAAAGTTCTCGTTCTGAATTGAGATAAGCGAGGTTTTCAATACATTCTGAACTTGCTTCTACTAGTTGACATCTATCCGAAAATCGTTTACCATAAATAGCTATCATTTCAGCATCTTTTTCATCATTTTTACCCCTCCTTATTCCTTGACTATTAGCTATTTGATAACCATCTTCTATCCATAATAGATAATTTTCAGCTATGATAGACCATATAAGGGGATTAATGTAATGCCCACTACTTTCTGCTATAATTAAAGTGTCTTCTTTTGATAGATTTGATTCTTTAAATATTTCTCCTAAACATTTTATAATTGATTTTTTATCATTCAAACATTGATATAAAATTAGTTCACCCTCTTGATTTAATACTGCTAAATCTAGTTTACCTTTTGAAATATCTATTCCAATGTAATTATTATAATTCATACCGTTTATTATATTGTGTTTAAGGAAAAGTTGAGAGTTGAAATTGAATATAACCTAAGGACCTTAATGGTTCTAACAATCTCTTATGCAGGTCTAGATTCAATAAAAAGGAGTAAGTACAAGAAACGCGAGAGGTCTTACCTATCCGGATAAAAGAGTCACTTACCCTTTTCAACTTTCAATAATTTAAGTTAAGATTATCTTCAAATTTTACAATACTGCTAATCTAAGGTCTGGATAAGTGAAAAAACGGAAAGATAACCCTAACGCTATCAAAAAGGCAGATTTTTAATTTTACTCAACCCAAAATTGGATGTTAAAAAAATCAATATGCTACTTATTTTAAAATTATTTTACTTTGCTATTCTTCTAATTTTTTTTAATGCTTTTTGATGATATGGTTTATCATCAATTTCTGTAGTATCTGTGCAAACATGTGTGATTAATCTACCTTGTTCGATATAAGCAAATAGCAGCCATTTTTCACCCTTTTTAATATACATATCACAAGAAGTTATAAAATCATCAGATAATAAAACGTTGCCTCCAAGTACATCTAATGTGTTAATACTTATATCACCTTTGAATAGTTCTTTGATAGTGAAATTTACATTGTAATAAGCAAAATCTAATTTACTATCATCTGATAGGTAAGTAGAATCTACACTTACTAAAGCAATGAAATCATATTGTTTTAGATCTTCTTTAGATTGGTAATCAATATGATCACAACTACATGAATAAGCGTTTACACTTATAATTGAAAATAGAAGTAGGAAGATGTTTTTCATTTGTATATTCTTTTAAGTTTTCTCAAACTTTTAAAAGTTTGAGGAGTATTTTTTAAATATTGGGTAGGTGTGCAACCATGCGTTGAAAGTTTACTATCATATTCTTTATAAGCGAATAATAATAGTTTATCATTTTTATCAATATAAGTATCACATGATGATTGTGATCTTAGTGCAAAATATGGATTCCCACTAAGTACGCTTACCGTATTGATACTAGAATCACCTTTGAATAATTGATTCACTTTAAAGTGAATTTTATAGAATTGTTCTTTTCTACTTTCTTCAGTTACATAAACACTATCTACAGTAACAGAAGCAATAAAGGAGTATCTTTTTAAATCTTCTTTAGATTGGTATTCAAATACTTTATCATAGTAATATAAATTGATCTTATTGTATGAATCACAACTGAATAATAGACTTGTTACAAGTGCTAATAGTAGGTACTTTTTCATATTATTTGCAATTTATTCTTTCACCTTTTTGTTTTACTGATTGTCCTTTTAGGTTTACACCTTGTCTTTCAATTAAGAATGTTTCATTTATAGCTTTTTTTCGAGCTTCGGGTAACTTCTTGTAAGCATCAGTATGTTGTAGTCCAGACCATGCAAGGTTTGCTAGATATTCTCTATCAAGTGGTATATTCATTCTCAAACAATAATCTTCTAATCCCATAGCAATACGTCTAACATAGTTTGATGCCATATATTCATGACCTCCTTTATTAATTACTGCTGTAGTCCAACTATTATTTTCATCATCATTCATGAATAGTTTTGCCTTGTTGCTATCTGATAACTTAGTAGAAAGATAATTACTAACTAGATAAGCATGTACTGATTCATGTAATAGTGTTTTTGCCCAGAAAAGATTAGTTGCGTTATTGTATTTTGAAATATTTAATACTGTTCTCATACGTGTACCGTTATTTAATAATGATCTAGTTTGAGCTACTTTTCCGTTTGCATTACCAGATTCAATATTCCAATTATAACTTGCACCACCTTTATTAAAATAATCAAAGTTCTCTTTTAATGCACCTCCATTTTTCAATACATAGAGTACTTGATTAAGGCATTGATTCATTTTATTAGAAATGATATCATCAATAACTTTCTTTGCAAAATCAGAGGGTTTAGGAAAGAATCTAAGATTTTGATTAATGAATCTTGGTTGATTAGAATTATTATACATGTAGCGCATTTCTAATTGTAATCCATACGTTCTAATACTGTTTAGATTTAAAGGACTAGAAGTAATACCTCCTACATAGCCTACCCACATGTAACGAGTAACACCGTTAATTCTATCAAGCTTTATGAACTCACCTACACCATTTCCAAGATAATTCGGAAATGATTCAAATTGAGTGTTTTCATTGTTGACTAGTTCCTTTTCATTCAATAAATTTTCATTGAACGAACAATTAAATAGACTTATTGAAAGATTATTAAAATTAAGTTTTTCATTATTTTGTTTGTCTATATTTTGTGATCTTCGATGTTTTTAGTTTAAAACTCAACTTGCATTATTCGGTTCTGTCGCATGGATTTGAAAAATAAGACCCTCAAACCGTCATAATTCGAGGGGTACAAACTACTTGCTTTCTTCTTTTTCTTTTTTTATAAGAATATTTAAATATTCATTATTTAATTTTAGATTTTTTCTCCATATAAATGATAAGTTTAAAACGTAAACAAATAAACTAATTGATATACAAAATATAAATAAGTTTATAAAAACACCTAAATAGGTGAATTGGTCAAAGGTTAATGAGTCAAACATATTTAATCTATTATTTTTTTAATTCTATTTTTCTTGTTGTCAATTATAATTTCAATTGTATCTTTTCTTGAAATTGAAAAATTTGAGTTTAGAACATTAAAACCTAATGTCATTATTCCTGTTATTTTTAAAATTGTTTCATCCCCATTTGTTTCAGATCTAACACTAGATATTTTGTATTGATTAGCAAAAACAGCACCTGTAACCATTTCTTTTACATTCCATTTTCCTTTTTCTTTATATACGTCATAAGATATTGTTATTATTGAATTAGAACGTTTCGCTGTACCTATAAACTTTTTATTTCCTTGTTGTTGTATTTTATTTTGAATGGAACTTTTGAATTTCGTTTTTGCTAATTTTTCTGCTTCTGCTCTACTTTTTACTTTATACCCTCGTGTTTTGCTTCCGCTTCCACCACCACCACCACCGCTGATTGAACCCTGATTACCATTCCCAAAATGATTAGGTGAATTTGTTAAACCGTTTCCGAAACCACCTAAATTATTGCTATTAGGATAACTGCCTGATTTTATAGTTACACCTCCTAACTGTCTTATGCCTCCGTTTGTTCCTAATCCTCTAAAATCGTTTGGGGTTGTTCCTCCACCACCACCGCACTGCCCATCAGTACAAGAATGAGAAAAACTTGTTGTTCCATGAAACCTTTCTCTTTTAGTTACTTCTTGACCTCGAATAAATCTATGATAATTTACTGTTTTTTGTAGAGGATCCATTAAATCAAGAACAGCAATAGTACCGTGAAACGTTTGTAACGATTCTTTAAAATTATAAGTTGATAATAACATTGCATCTTGATACTTGTACTGCATAATGACTAAATTAAATGTATAATTAGTGTCATTATAGTTTTGATTCAACCGTAAAAATTGAGGGTATTCTAAATCATTTTTTTGTAGAGGTACAAAAATAACTCTTTCTGCTCCTTGAATCTCCATTGTTGCTTGATCGAATAGTAACGTATTACTATCAAACTGGGAGTAAGAATAAACTTTTTGAAATTCAGACTTAATAAAGTCAAATTGGTTTAATGACAAATGTCCGTTAGCTCCTTTTGTGTTTGGTGAAACATCACCGTTTAGTATAGCCTCGTTCATCGGTGAACAGCTAAAAAATAGGCTGATTAAAAGCCCTAATAAAAAATAGTTTCTCATTTAATTTGTTTGTTTTAGGTTTACAATTGTATGACAGATAAAAACTTATTTATGACATATCTCTGATTTTTGTATAACAAATATTAACAATTTGAAAATATTCTATAATAGTTCATTTTAAGTATACCTCTCGTGTACTATCTAAACTTTAGTGCATTATTATTGATTTTATATGTATAATGCACTATTTTTAAGAAACCATGTATAATGCACTGTTTTGTATGGTTTTTAGTCAATTTTAGCATATTTATACGTAATACAATTTATATATACTTATTTCAATAAAAATGAGAGTTTACGCCTACCTTCGCGCTTCTACAAAAGACCAAGATGCTTACAGAGCCAAAGCATCATTATTAGAATTTGGAAGAAAACTGAACTTGAAAGTTTCAGGTTGGTTTATTGAAAATGAATCTGGAGCAAAGTTAGAACGCCCAGAACTTTTTAAGCTGTTGGAATATGCTGAACCAGGAGATGCCATATTGATTGAACAAATTGATAGAATTACCAGACTTTCAGAAAACGATTGGCAAAAACTGAAATCACTGATTTTAGACAATCAACTAAAAGTAATTTCAATGGACCTCCCAACAAGCCACACCTTTGCTAGAACCGAAGATGAGTTTCAGCGAAGAGTGATGTCTGCTGTTAATGGAATGATGCTAGATATTTTAGCAGCAACTGCTCGCAAAGATTATGTAGATCGTAAGCGAAGACAAGCAGAAGGAGTACAAAAAGCAAAAGCCGAAGGAAAGTACAAAGGCAGACCTGAGAACCTGGAACTTCAGGCAAAAATTAAGGAGCTTTTGGCTGATGGAAAAAGCTACTCACAGATACAAAATTTATTAGGTTGCTCTAGGCATACTATTAGTAAGGTGAGGAAGAAAGATCTTATTTAAAATGGCTCTATTATCAATGATGAAGCCTCATTTCTACCTCAAAAACATGATTCGGAAATAGTGTTATTTTAATAAAACGCGGAAATTGCCCGTTTACAGGCGGTTTTTGGCCATTTTGCGAGCGGAATTCGCCCGCTTTTTACGGTTTTGCAAGCGGACCCGCGGGTTCTGATTCACTTTTGGTGGAAAGCTTTTTAAACATTCCTGAAAGATAATAATGCTTCATTTTTACGCTCCTAAATCACTATATAAAAGTGATTATATGATCAGGTTTGATGCTTTATTTTATCATTTATAACTCATTTAATATCATCATCTGTTTTTCTAAAAAGGGTAATTTTGCCCTTCCATACCCTTTACGTTTTATCATTTTTAATTTATTGACTTGCCCTTCAACTTGACCATTTGTTAATTCATAAATAGCAGCATTTTTAACAGCTTCCATAGCTCTTTCAATTCCTCCAACTAATCTAGTTAGACCTTCAATAGACAATTCTTTAGCTGATGCTAACCAAGTTGGTAATTTATCTGGCAACTTAGATAAGAAGATATTACGGTATTCAAAATAGCGTTTACGTAACTTTTCTAAGTGAGGAATTTTATCATAAAGTGCTTCTATAAATGTAGATTCTTCCGTAGTTCTTTCGTTACTATGAAGAAATAAGCATCTATTTACCTGATTCATAGTGTGATATTTAATTTTTAATGGAGGAATATCTACATGGGTTTTGACATGGTGTTGAACATATCTATAGAAATGAGGATAATCTCTTGAATATCCTTTCTCTTTTATTTTTCGCCATATCTCCTTGGCACTTCGTTCACCATTTTTCCAAAGTTTGCGAATAAAAGAGCTATATTTTTTTCATCTATAGGCTCAGAAAAATTACGTGGATAAGCATCCAACTTAAAATATCTTCCGACTGCATCTCTATTCATACCTAATTCCTTAGCAATTACCCTTTGTGATAATTTACCTTCTTTTTGTAGTTCTTTTACTTTTTTAAATAATGCAGAGTATTTAGTATCAGGCAATTAAATCTTTTGAGAAAGAAGAGTAGACTTCAATTTTTCGTGTTCATTTGCTGAAATATTTTCACAAACTGTTCTAATATCACTTTTATATCCTTCTAAATAGCTTCTAATTACAGCTGATAAATTATCTAATAGATGCCATTTATCACTTATTTGTTCTGCCTGAGGAGCTCCTTTTGTTGCTGCTGATGCATAACTACTGGACCCATCACGGGTAATTATTTTAATTTCAGGATGTGCTAATAACCACTTACTTACGGTCTCTACTTTTCTATCAGGAAGTAAAGCTATGGGTTGTCTAGTTTCCAAATTCACTAAAATAGTACCATAGGAAACTTGTTTTTTAAACGCCCAATCATCAATACCTAAACAATTAATAGTGAGTTCATTAGTATCATTCACTTGAAACAAATGAGCAAAACGCAACAAAGATGAAGTGGAATATTCTAATTGAAGATGTGATGATATTCGTTGTAATGCTCGTACACCTATTGTAAGTCCTAAAACCATTAATTGATGTTGTAATCTAGTTGTAGAACGGGCATAAGGTTGTATTTCTTGAGTAAAACGTTCAGTAAAAATCTTCCTCGAACAATGAATATTTTTACAGTAGAATTTTTTCACTTTTAAGGAAACTTCAACACTAGAATCTGACCAGGATAAATCTTTGAGATTACGTACATAATAGCTATGTTTCGCATTACTTTCTGTATGACAACAAGGACATTTTCCAGAAGGAGATATAGATTTTAAATGAATGATTCTTTTCTTTACAATATTAGATTCATCGACAGAGAACCCATCAAATTCAAATGAACCAAAACTAGAAAAGGTAGAGAGTGATATCATAATAACGAAATTAATAATATCTTATCTGCTAAATGTTAAAAAAGCTTTCCACCAAAAGTGAATCAGACCCCCCTGAGTTAAGCTTAATCAAGCTATCACCAATAATCAGAAGAAAGGTTTTGATGGTCTAGCTAAAATTTATATTGATAAGGGGATAGTTGAAACTCCAGAAAAATGGTTCAAAGATTTTGCGAAATCAGTTCGAGAAAAAACATATACACAAAAGCGATGCGTTTGAATTTTATCTTGCTTTCGATAGAGAAAATGAAGCAAAGTTTTTAGATTTTATGTAGTATTGTATTTTAGATTAATTATATCAAAAACTACTATGAGTATTAAAAACCAATTTTTTTTTCTTACACTATTCTTCTTTGTTTCAATAAGTTGTGCTAAACAAGAAGATGCAAAGCCAGTTGTAAAAAATGCTAGTATTCAATTAGAATACATTCTACCAACTGAAGATTATATAGTTGATAAGAATTCAATTACTTATGTTGAAACTGATGTTTACAAAATTGACGATCAAGATAATAAAGAATGGTTTATGAGTGTAGCATTTAACTTAAACAAACTAGATGATGTTGTTTTACTTGATAGTTTATTTGAAGGGCAGATGTATTTTGAATCAAATATTCACGACTTGGGTACTCAAACAAAATATTATGAAGTAAATCATCAGGTTACACTTGTCAATAATGATACGGTAACTCTTACAATTGATTTTACGAAATAATAATAATTTATATTTTACTAAAAAAAGCACTCATAACCGAGTGCTTTTTTTTGGTTCTGTCGCATTGATTATTGAAATCTTTTTTCTTCTTAATTTTCGGTTCTGTCGCATTGATTATCAAATTCTTTTTTCTTCTTCAATTTTCATGTTTTCACTAAGCAGCTAAGCTTTTGATCGCTTCAAAATTAGACATACCCTTCCTGTCAGAAAGTTGATTTTTTTGGATCATTCTTATTGTTTCTATTCCTGAAATTGTATGTTCTGCTGAATCAAAACTTTTAAACCCTAACATAGGTTTTACTCTTTTTTTGATAAATCTATGATCCTGTTCTATCCGATTATTAAGGTACTTACTACATCGTTTTTCAATCGGTGGTTTACCTTCTAATGTATATTCTTCATTGAGGTGATCTAATGCTGAAATATTAGCTCCACTCTTGTCTATACTTATCTTTAAAGGTGTAGCATTACCGCCCATTGCTTTTCGTAAAAATGTCAATGCTGCCTTCTTATCACGGTTTTTCGATAAATAAAAGTCTATGGTATTCCCTTCTTTATCTACTGCTCTATGTAAATACATCCACACTCCATTCACTTTGATATACGTCTCATCCCAATACCAACTGTCTCCTACAAACTTTTTTCGCTTCTTCATTTGCTCTGATAACAAAGGAGAATATTTATCGACCCAACGCTGAATGCTAGAATGATCTATTAGGAGATTACGCATAGAAAGCAACTCCTCAATATCTCGATAACTAAGGGAAAAACGAAGTTTAAGATAAACTGCATGTAAAATGATTTCTTGTGGAAAACGCTGACCTTTAAAAGAGATTGGGGAAGTATTCATGAACCAAATGTAAAACCTTTTTAGGAAATCACAACCAATGCGACAGAACCTCATTTTTAGGTTCTGTCGCATTGATTATTGAAATCTTTTTTCTTCTTAATTTTCTCTATTTTCATTAAGCAGCTAAGCTTTTGAAAGCTTCATAATTAGACATACCATTTCTCTCAGAAAGTTGATCCTTCTGAATCATTCTCACCGTTTCTATTCCTGAAATTGTATGTTTAGCAGATTCAAAACTTTTAAAACCAAGCATAGGTTTGACTCGTTTTTTGATAAATCTATGGTCTTGTTCTATCCGATTATTAAGGTACTTACTACATCGTTTTTCAATTGGGGGTTTACCTTTTGATGTATATTCTTCATTGAGATGATCTAATGCCGAAATATTAGCCCCGCTCTTATCTATACTTATTTTTAAAGGTGCACTATTACCGCCTATTACTTTTCGTAAAAATGACAATGCTGCCTTCTTATCACGGTTTTTCGATAAATAAAAGTCTATGGTATTCCCTTCTTTATCCACTGCTCTATGTAAATACATCCATACGCCTTGGACTTTGATATACGTTTCATCCTAATACCAACTACCTCCAACACATTGCTTACGTTTTCTCATCTGATCAGATAATAAAGAAGAATAATTTTCTACCCAACGTTGAACACTTGAATGATCTACAGAGATATTACGAATAGATAGTAACTCTTCGATATCTCGATAGCTTAAACTAAAAGAGGTGGTTATGATTCACTTTTGGTGGAAAGCTTTTTAAACATTCCTGAAAGATAATAATGCTTCATTTTTACGCTCCCAAATCACTATATAAAAGTGATTATATGATCAGGTTTGATGCTTTATTTTATCATTTATAACTCATTTAATATCATCATCTGTTTTCTAAAAGGGTAATTTTGCCCTTCCATACCCTTTACGTTTTATCATTTTTAATTTATTGACTTGTCCTTCAACTTGACCATTTGTTAATTCATAAATAGCAGCATTTTTAACAGCTTCCATATCTCTTTCAATTCCTCCAACTAATCTAGTTAGACCTTCAATAGACAATTCTTTAGCTGATGCTAACCAAGTTGGTAATTTATCTGGCAACTTAGATAAGAAGATATTACGGTATTCAAAATAGCGTTTACGTAACTTTTCTAAGTGAGGAATTTTATCATAAAGTGCTTCTATAAATGTAGATTCTTCCGTAGTTCTTTCGTTACTATGAAGAAATAAGCATCTATTTACCTGATTCATAGTGTGATATTTAATTTTTAATGGAGGAATATCTACATGGGTTTTGACATGGTGTTGAACATATCTATAGAAATGAGGATAATCTCTTGAATATCATTTCTCTTTTATTTTTCGCCATATCTCCTTGGCACTTCGTTCACCATTTTTCCAAAGTTTGCGAATAAAAGAGCTGTATTTTTTTTCATATATAGGTTCAGAAAAATTACGTGGATAAACATCCAACTTAAAATACCTTCCTACAACATCTCTATTCATACCTAATTTCTTAGCAATCTTCCTTTGTGATAATTTCCCTTCTTTTTGTAGTTCTTTGACTTTTTTAAATAATACAGAGTATTGGGTGTTTCCCGATATAAGAAGAAAAGTCCAATTTTTAAAATATAACACACTCAATAAAAAGGTGTTTATTATTACATTATTTTAATAAATTACTCTTGTAAAGAGTATTAATTATTAGGAAGTATATGATTTTTATAATCTAAGAATATAAAAAAGGTAATTCTATTATTTTTTTTGGTTATACAAAAATTAAAAAATTTAAGCTATACAAATAAAATCATTAAAATTTGACATTCAATGGTTTTAGGTTTCTACTGGACTTTTCTCCTTATATCGCCAAACACCCAAGGTAAGAGTAAAAAATTCTTCTAATTGTATTCTCGAATATTTCTGTTTCAGTTTAGGATATATAGTATCTTGAATAGTTGGCATATTTAAAAGGTCTTTTTAATAGACAATAAATGATTGTATTTAGTAGATATAAAAACTATCAATTATTGTCTAATTTTAATATGAAAATACATTTAATATAACATCTATGAAAAAATAATGATTTACGCCTATATTCGAGTGAGTTCTGACTTACAATTGTGGAAAACCAAAGGTTTGAGATTTTGAAATATGCAGACAGAAAATCAATCCAAGTCAATCAATGGATTGAAGAAGTAGTTAGCGGTTCAAAAAAAGTGAGTGAACGAATTTTAGGAACATATCTTCCAAAAATGAAGAAAGGAGATATTTTGATTATTGCTGAACTATCAAGATTAGGTCGAAACCTGATGGAGGTAATGAGTATCTTGAATGAGTGTATGACTAAAGAGATAAAAGTATTTTCAATCAAAGAAAAATATGAGTTAGGTAATAATCTAAATTCAAAGGTATTGGCTTTTGCTTTTAGCCTATCTGCGGATATCGAGCGTAATTTAATTTCCCAAAGAACAAAAGAAGCTTTAGCAAGACGTAAAAGTGAGGGTAAAAAATTAGGTAGACCAAAGGGAGCATTGTCTGAAAATACAAAGCTTTCAGGCAAAGAAACAGAGATATAAGAGTTATTAGAAAAAAAGGTAAGTAAAAGTGCTATCGGTAGAATTTTTGGTGTGCATAGGGTTACTGTTGCTAACTTTATTAAAAGCAGAAATCTTGATAAAGGATAAGTTTTTAATCTTTTAGTAGAGAATCTAAAAACAAATAATATTTGGATAGCAATTCCCAGTTATTTTAGGGGAAAATGCTGAGTGGCCCTTCACTGTAAGAATCATGGAGGGACCTCGACTAGGGTGTGATATCGAGTAATTAAATGAAAGTTGAATCTTCTTACCCAAAAAAATATGCTCAAGGACGTTATTAATAACATCCTTGAGCATAAACCTATAATAACTATAATAATAAATTTATTCTGGTGCAAAACATAAATTATGAACTGAAGAACAGCCTTCTTCTATAGGTATACCACCACTTCCAACATTGTTATTTATACATATTGCATAATCATAAGTGCAACAAGCATATAATCCAGTAGCGCATGTAATTGAATGTGAAATGCTTTCTCCAAAACCTGTATTAATAGAGGCTGTACATGATCTATGACCTGACCCACCAGTTACACATTCATCTTGAGTCCTTGCTGAGGACGATTCTTTGTGGTGAATCTCTCTGAAGAATGGAATAAATCCAACTTCATTAATTCTTTGATAATTCTTACCAATTTTAGTGTAATTACCATTGTATGAAGAAATACCATATGAACAATAAGCATAAGTAAAATCTGATCCAATGTTATTTATTATTTCTTTGAATTTTCTAATGAAGCTATCCGAATTATATAAATAAAAATGAATAATGTCGTTTTTATTTTTGATAGTAATTCCTTCATCATAAAATAAAACATCTGAATTATTAAAACTAGTTTGGTTATAATCAAACTGTGACAGTACATTTGTGTAAAGTTGTACATTAAATGCTTTGATTAAATTCCCATTTTGAATATCTGAGACAGTTACTACAAGATCTTTTTCTATTACAGAGAGTTCTACATTACCTTTATAATGATATCCATTAATTTTAAAAATTACTGAGTTATAGTCAATAGTTTCAATAGTTTGATTTTCAATATTATTACAAGAAATGGAAGTACTTATTAATAATAAAATTAGACAGTTAAAATAATTGGTCATGCTAAATTATTAGTTTGTGTATTTAAAATAATTGAAGAAAAAAGTATAGTTAATATAGGCAATATAATTTTATACATATATATATATAAAACTAATTTGAACAGGGCTTTTTCATAAAAAAAACTATTATCTCAAAAAGTTTATAAACATTCTCAAGATCAAAGTTCAAGTCTTCTTCACCCGATTCTGATTCACTTTTGGTGGAAAGCTTTTTTAATATTTACAGCACCCGCGTTCCACATAAGCGCAAAAACGGCCACGAGTAATATATTAAACATTAGCTCAAATTTTTAACAGGATTAAAATTCGATATATTATCTAAATTAAGTACAAATTCCCCATATATTCTGATATGCTCCCTCATATAGGGGCTTAACCCTTCCAACATTTCATTAGTAACCACTACTCCTTCTTTTTTTGAGTAAAATTTAAAATCTACGTTTTTGATACTGTTAGGGCCATCTTGCCATTTTTGAGCTTATGTGGAATACTGGTGATGAAGGAATATTATATAGAATGCCTAACTAAGAAGACTCAAAGTAGCTAACAATATAATAGAAGAAATGTGAGTGATAATATGTGTAATTATTGAATTTATTAGACTTTGTTTCCAAAATAAAAATCCATAAACACATCCAGGTATGAAGTTGCCTAAAATTATATAGATTATACTAGAAATTGAAGGAGTACTAACTGCTTGAAATAAGATAGGAAGGTGAGATAAAGAAAATAAAACAGATGATGTTAAAATACTTATTACGTATATAAATGTAGAATTTTTGTCTTTGATTTTTAATATCAAGAAAGATATAAAGGTCATCACGCCAAATCTGAATATAATTTCCTCTGAGATCCCTCCGTATAACAACTTAGTAATAATATGAATAGATGTTTTATTACTTAATATTTCAAATTCATTAGGGTTTATTTTTTGATAGATTAAAGAGAAAATCACAATAAAAACACCTAATAAGACACCTAAAATGATATTTAACTTTAAGTTCTCTAATAGGTCTTTTTTTGTTTTAAAAATAACTAATTCTGTCTTACCTAAAGTAAGCGTTCCTACTATTGTACTCATAATAATTAATATAGTAGGATTAATTAATATAAGTAGTTTTATCTGAATAGGAGTGAGTTTCTCGCTTAGTATCTTTAGAATTTCTGGAGGGTATTGTACTTCTGAGAAAATTAAAGAAGTTACTCCTATTAATCCTATTATAAGGATTGTTATAAAATTTTTCATTTTATGGTCTTGATTTTATGAATAGGGTTATGGAAAACAAATGGTTTACTTTTATCACTCAGATAAATAATTAAACTAGCTGAGATACTGAAGAAAAAACTAAACAAACCATGTATCAGTATTATATTGAAATGAAATAATATTCCTATAATTAATATCTTTTTTCTTATTCTATAATCTAGTAAAATAGCCGAAGCTAATATTAATTCAAATAAAATCACACTCCAGTTCAATAATGATATAGTAATGCCGTTCTCTATAATCGGGTTTAACAAAAATAACATCCAATCACTTGCTCCAAAAACATTGTGATTAAACCAATAGTAAAGTGCTGTACCATCAACCCATTCATTTACTTTATACGGCTTTTCAATACTTGCTTGAAAATATAAAAATGCAACCTGAATTTCTATTACTAAGAAGGATAGATACGATATGAAATTTTGAATACGAGTGTATTTCACATTAGAATCTCCCCAATGATTTTTTCTTTTATCAATTAAAGTTATTGGAATTAAATATAATGTAAGTACTACAGCTAATTGATCTCCTCCGTCAATAATATTTGAGGAGTAAAAGAAACTATAACTTACCCACCAATGTAAAATGCCAGTCACCTTAGGAATTAAACCTGTAATAACGATTATTAATATAACTATTGATATTAATTGCGGTATCCATATATCTTGATAGGAGAATAATAGAAAAAGGTTTGTTTTTTGAAGAATAAGATCGGGAGAAAAATTACTTATTTGTCCACTAAATAGAATACTTTTATTATTAAATAATAAAGTAATTAAAGTTCCAAATGCAATGATAGACCTTGTTAAACCATATATGTTATTTATATATTGC
>NZ_CP034562.1:5127500-5207776 GCF_003970675.1 Flammeovirga pectinis | reverse complement strand
GTAGCAAAACTACATAATTACATAATTTGATTTATTGCTTCTGTAAGTTGTTCTGGTGTAAAAGGCTTTACCAAGTAACTATCTAAACCAAGGTTCATTCCTTCATCTACTACAGATTGTTGCCCAACGGCACTAATCATTATTATTTTAGAAGTGAGTTCTTCTTCTTTTAATGTTTTTAAAATATCTAGCCCTAGCATATCAGGTAAGATATTATCTAAAGTAATAAGGTCGGGTTCAGATTCTAGTGCTAAATCTATGGCTTCAACTCCATTAGAGGCTTGTCCAATAACTTCGTAACCAACACCTTCCAATGCATCTTTAATTATAGATCGCATATATAGGGAATCATCTACGATTAAAACTTTTTTTGACATGGGTAATAAATTTTCAGTTAATTATATTTTAGTTCCAATAACAGTCTTAAGATCATCTTTTGTAATGATTTTAAAGATATCGATCAATATGATTAGGCGGTCATCTAGTTTAATAATTCCATTTATGTAATCTTGGTCTCCATGCATTTCTGTTACAACTGCTGGAGTATAATCAATATCTGTATCTGCAACAGATAATGTATTTGGAACATCTTTTACTAAAATGGCCATATTGTATTCGTGGCTTTCTACAACTAGGGTGTAACCACTTGTTTCGCTCATAGTATTTCTAAGAGCAAATTTATCTTCTAAATCAATTATTGCTAATATGTTACCTCTAATGTTGGCTACACCTTTTACATAAGATGGAGTTAATGGTATTTGGGTAATTCTTGGAGTAATCACAACTTCTTTAATTTGATCAATCCTTAAACCGTATTCCTCTTCTCCTAAACGGAAAACAATAATATTACTCTTTTTTTCCTGGTCAGCATCGCTACGGGTCATTTCTATAGCAGCAGAAACTTTTTGTTCATTTGAAGATTCGCTGCTTGGTTCTTCCAGATTCATAGTGATTTTGCATTTTTAGTTTTGGGTATTAAAATTAGAGACGTAGCAGTACTACGTCTCTATTTATTCTTCTTTTATTTTAACTTAAACTTATTGACACCGTTTTTCAACTGTTCTGCCACTTCGTTTAATTGTTCTGATGTTTCACCCATTTCTTTTACAGAAGTAGACATTTCATCTGCAACTCCAGCCACATTCTTAGTTCCTGCAGCAGTATCTTCAGATACAATCACAATTTTTTCGATGTTCTGAACTACCGAATCAATTGATCCTTTTTGAGTATCTGTAGCTTCAAGTACATCTTTAGATAACTTCAAGGTTTCTTCAGAAGAATCAAGAATTGTTTTAAATACTTCTGAGGCATCTTTTGTTGCATCGTTACCAACTTTTACCGACTCTTCCATTTTGTCGATTGCTTTTGTTGCTAACCCAACATCCTTCTGAACATCTTGAATTACTTTTTCAATACCACCTGCAGATTGTCTTGAATCTTCTGCCAGTTTACGAATCTCTTCGGCTACAACTGCAAAACCTCTACCTGCTTCACCTGCTCTTGCGGCCTCAATTGCTGCATTCAGTGCTAATAAGTTGGTTTGTGATGCAATGTCTGTAATTACTGTAAGTGCTCTAGATATTTCTTCAGATCGTTTTGCCAAAATCTCAATGGATTCTGATGTTGACCCTGCTGAATTTTCTATGGCATTCATATTTTCTACAAGGTGCTTTATAATCATCATACCATTCTGACAAGATTCCATACCAGATTCTGCAGATCGGTTAATGACGTGTGCTTTATTACCGGTATCTTCTGCAGCAGAGAGAATGTCTTCAACTAATTGAGATGATTCATCTGTTCTTGCTACTTGTTCTAACATACCAGAAGATATTTCCTGAATTGATGATACTACTGTTCCTGTAGAAGTATCCATTATTGAGAACTTATCTTTCATTTGTTCAGAAGACCCTGCCACAGTGTTAGACATTCCTTCAATTTCTAGAAGTAATGACTGCAAACTATCAATGGCTTCGTTAAGACCATTTGCCATTTGGCCAATATCACCAGTCGCTTTCCCTCTAAATCTTTTTGATAAATCTCCTTGTGCTAATCCTTTAGTTAATTCTTGGAATTCTAATAGAGGTTCTGAAATCGATATTAGCAAGTCGTTAAATGCATCAGCTAAATCTTTCCAAGCACCTTGAGCGCCCTGAATTTCTAAACGTTCACTTAATTTACCTTGTTCTCCAGCTATTTGTACAACTCGATTTATTTCATCAATAAATGTTTTCAAGTTATCTCTCAATGATCTGTTATTGTTGATCATTTTACCGATATCAGAATCTAAGTTTACATTTCCAATATCAATTTTTGCATCAAAATTACCTTTTGCTAACTCTTCTAAGAAATCAGAGAGTGCATTATAGGCCGTTTTAAACTCTGTTACATCTGTAGCATATTTTACAATCTTAAAGATGTTTCCTTCAGAGTCTTCAATTGGATTATAAGTAGCTTGTAACCATATTTCGTTACCTGTTTTACCTATACGTTTATATTCTCCACCATCATACTCTCCATTTCTTAGTTTTTCCCAGAATTGCTTATACTCAAAGCTATGTGCATATTCTGAATCAACAAACATACTATGGTGCTTCCCTCTAATTTCATCTAACCTGTAACCTACAAGAGATAAGAAGTTATCATTGGCTTCTAAGATATTACCATGCAAATCAAACTCTACAGATCCTTGAGCTTTTAAGATGGCATTTATTTTACCTCTATTTTCTGCGTTGGCTAATCTACGTTGTGTTACATCCTCGGCAATTTTTACAATTTTATAGAATTTACCATCATGGTCTCTTACCGGGTTGTATGTTGCTTGTAACCAAACTTCTTTGCCCGATTTTGTAAACCTTTTATAGACATTTCTATCAAAATCACCTTGACGAAGATGGTCCCAGAATGATTTATATTCTTGTGATTCTGCATATGCTTTATCTACCAAGTTCATATGCTTCATTCCTATCAATTCTGTTTTAGAGAATTCTGTAGCTTCAGCAAAGATGTCATTACAGTCAATAATTTTTGCATCAAGATCAAACTCTACACGCATATAAGATGAGTCAATTGCTGCAATTTTACCACGGTTATCAGCATTTTGAATTCTACGATCCGTAATATCTTGTAAATATGAAACTACTTTTACATAGTTCCCATCATAATCTTGAATTGGGTTATATGATCCTTCTAGCCAAACTTCTCTTCCATCTTTCGCTATCCTTTTGAAAGAATCTACAACATATTGTCCTTTCTGTACTTTAGCCCAAAGTTCTTTATTTCTAATTACACTATCTTGATCTACTGGAACTAAAACATCATGAGGGTTATTTAATATTTCTCCTTCATTATAGCCAAGAACTTCTAAAAGAGTATCATTCATAGATGTTACTTGAGCATCCATTGTTAACTCCATTACACCAGATGATTTAGAGATTGCAGCATCTACACCATCTTTTTCTGTCTGCTGGTCCATCTGTTCCGTGATATCGAAACGAATACCAATAAATTTAACAGGATTACCCTCGGCATCTAAGATTGGTGCTAGTGTGGCATCAACCCAATAATATCCTCCGTTTTTCTTTAAATTTCTATACTTAACTTTAAATACTTTTCCTGCTTGAATGGTTTCCCAAAGCTCCTTAAATACTTCTTTTGGGGTAGATGGATGTCGTACTATATTGTGAGGCTGACCAATTAATTCTTTCTTAGTATAACCTGATAATTCAGCAAATGTATCGTTTACAAAAGTAATGTTACCGTGTAAATCTGTTTCTGACATTAAAGCCGCAGAGTTAAAGGCATTCACTCTAGATTCTAATTCATTTTTTAACGCATCCGATCTTCGTTGTGTTTCTACCTGATCTGTAATATCCGTAGCGTATTTAACTACTTTGAAAGCTTTATTATTTAAATCAAAGATTGGGTTATAGGTTGCTTGTAACCATATTACTTTACCTTCTTTAGTTACTCTTCTATATACTCCTTCATCATGAACTCCTTGATTTAATTTCTCCCAGAAACGTTCATATTCAATTGATTTAGCATAACTTTCTTCAACTAAATTTCTATGGTGCGTTCCAACTAATTCATTTTTAGAATAGCCTGTTGTTTCTACAAAAAGCTCATTACATTCTGTAATATTTCCATTTAAATCAAATTCTACAACTGCTTGTACATCACCAATTGCTTTTATTTTCGCTCTGTTTTCTGAGTTATTTAAACGACGTTGCGTAATATCTTGTAGGTAAACAACTATCTTAACGTAGTTTCCGTCATAATCTTGAATTGGATTATATGATCCCTCTAGCCAAACATCTTTTCCTAACTTAGTTTTTCGTTTGTAAGAATCTACATTAAACTGCCCTTTAGCAAGTTTAGACCATAACTCATTGTTTTGACTAATTACTTCTTGATCACCAGACAATAGGCTATCATGATGTAAGCCTATTAACTCACCTTCGTTGTAACCTAAAGCTTCTAATATTGTATCATTTGCAGATAATACTTCTCCTGACATTGAGAGTTCTAGTACACCAGTTGATTTAGATAATGCCTCATCAACACCATCTTTTTCTGTCTGCTGATCCATTTGTTCCGTGATATCGAAACGAATACCAATGTATTTAATTGGTTTACCTTCGGCATCTAAGATTGGAGCTAATGTTGCATCCACCCAATAATAACCTCCATTTTTCTTAAGATTACGATATTTTACTTTAAATACCTTACCTGCTTGAATAGTCTCCCAAAGTTCTTTAAATACTTCTTTTGGAGTTGAAGGGTGACGAACTATACTATGGGGTTGCCCTATTAACTCTTCTTTTGTATAACCTGATAATTCAGCGAATGTATCGTTTACAAAGGTAATTGTACCATTTAAATCTGTTTCTGACATTAAAGCCGCAGAGTTAAAGGCATTCACTCTAGATTCTAACTCATTCTTTAATGCATCTGACCTTCGTTGAGTTTCTATCTGCTCTGTTATATCAGTAGCATATTTAACTACTTTATATACCGTACCGTTTAAATCAAAAATTGGATTATATGTAGCCTGAAGCCAAACTAATTTTCCATCTTTGGCTACTCGTCTATAAACACCCTCATCATGGACTCCTTGATTTAATTTCTCCCAAAAACGTTTATATTCAACAGAAGACCCATATGCTTTTTCTACTAATTTACTGTGATGATTTCCTGCTAATTCTTCTTGAGTATACCCCATTAAATCAGCAAAAACCTTATTACATTCTAAAACATTACCATTTAAGTCTAGTTCTACTACAGCTTGTACATCTGATATAGCACTTAATTTTGCTCTATTTTCAGAGTTATTTAATCTACGTTCTGTTACATCTTCAGCAATTTTTACCACTTTATAAATATTGCCCTCATGGTCTCTTACGGGATTATAAGTTGCCTGTAACCAAACTTCTTTTCCTCCATTTACAATCCTTTTATAGACGTTCTTGTCAAACTCTCCATTTTTAAGATTATTCCAAAAGTTTTTATATTCTTGCGATCTGCCATATTCCTCTTCAACAAGATTAATATGATCCATACCAATCAATTGTTCTCTAGAAAACCCTACAGCATCAACAAATAAATCATTACAATCAATAATGTGTCTATCAAGGTCAAATTCAACACGCATGTACGAAACATCAATTGCTGCAACTTTACCTCTATTATCGGCATTTACTAAGCGTCGTTCCGTTACATCTTCAGCAATTTTTACAATTTTATAAATATTCCCATCATGATCTCTAACAGGATTATACGTTGCTTGTAACCAAATTACATTTCCTTCTTTGCCTACCCTTTTATAGACATTCTTATCAGACTCACCATTCTTTAATTTATTCCAAAAGCCTTCATATTCTTGAGAATTAGCATAGATCGGATCTACAAGTTTTTTATGACTGATACCAATAAGTTCATCTCTAGAAAAACCTACCACATTAGCAAAAATATCATTACAGTCTAGAATGTTCTTATCAAGATCAAACTCTACACGCATATAAGAAGCATCTATTGCTGCAACTTTACCTCTATTATCGGCATTTGCTAAACGTCTTTCCGTTACGTCTTGTAGGTAACCTATTGTTTTAGTGATATTACCATCATAGTCTTTTACTACACTGTAAGTACCTTCTAACCATTTAACATTACCTCTCGCGTCAACTCTTTTAAAAGTATCTTTAACAAACTGTCCTCTAGATAAACTCTCTTTTCTATTTTGATCAACTTTTAAGTGATCAGATTCATTCGGTAATATTACTGAGTGATTTTTTCCAATTAAATCATTTTCAGTGTACCCTAACATTGAAAGTAGTAGCGGGTTAACTTCAATAATTTTTTCATCAGCATCCAAAACTAAAATACCGTTTGATTCAGAATTAACTTCCTGAATAGCGGCCATTTCTTTTTCTTGATCTATTTGATGTGTTACATCGAAACGTACACCAATATATTTAATTGGTTTTCCATCTTTATCTAAAACCGGTGCAATTGTCGCTTGTACCCAATAATGGCTACCATCTCTTGCTTGATTTCTATAAGTACCTTGGAACATCTGTCCATTTTGTACTTTATCCCATAATTCTTTAAATAACGACTTTGGATTTGCTGGGTGACGAACAATACTATGAGGTTTTCCTATTAATTCTGCTGGAGTATAGCCAGATAATTTTGCAAAGGTCTCGTTTGCAAAAGTAATTGTACCATATAAGTCTGTTTCTGATACTAAAGCCGCTGTATTAAATATATTAATTCTAGAATCTAACTCACTTTGGATATTCGAAAACTCTTGTTCCTTTTGAGTAGTCTCTGTAACATCTAAACCAAGCATTAAATACTTGTACAGTTTGTTATTCTCATCATACACAGGAGATATTGTTACATCTAACCAAGCTGTTTTACCACCTTTAGTAATGTTTTGAGTAGTTCCTGAGAACGTTTCTCCTTTTTCTATAATTGAAAATACACTTTCAGCAAAATTTTTGGGTGTATCCGGAGATAACAACTTAGCTAAAGGTTGGTTTAATAAATCTTGAGGTGAATAACCAAGAGTATCAGCAAAAATAGTATTACAAGATAAAATTGTTCCATCGAGCTGTGTTTCAACAACCAGTACGGTTTTATCTAGTGCTTTTGATTTTTCTCTTAGTCGTTGTACTTCGATTTTAAGGTCTTTACAATCTTCGTTTGCAATTTTTTTAAACCTTTCGTTACCAGCAGAAGAATCGTCTTTACTTAAAAGACGGTCTTTCTTAATATTGTCTCCTAGTGCCATTTTTAAATGATAGTTTCGGGTATAATAGGGTAATAAACAATGAGTTGCAGATACAAAACTCAGTTGATAATACTGAGCATTAAATGAGTAATAGCTAACTTTCTTAAATAAATTACGACTTTTTTAAAACAATATTGCTAGTGAGTTTGTTTGTATGAGAATGTTTATAAAAGTTCTTAAAAAATCATATTATTTAGGTATAATAGATAATAATTCTCTTGCTACACGCATGTAAGACATTGCTCCAACAGACAAAGGTGAGTATTCAAATACGGATTGACCGAACGATGGAGCTTCTACTAACCTTACATCAATACCTATATTATTTTCAAGAACTCTAATACCAAAATTCTCTTTTATATGATTGTATATTTCGTGTGTTACTGTTCTTCTTTTATCAAACATAACAGGCAAAATACCTAGAATAGTAAGTTTATCGTTTAAGCTTTCTTTTATTTGGAATACAGTTTCTAAAATTTGCGATAAACCTTGCATACTCAATACTTCCATTTGTAACGGTATAAGAATATGATCTGCAGCTGTTAAGGCATTTATACTTAAAATTGATAAAGCAGGAGCACAATCAATTAATATATAGTCGTACCTGTCCCTAACCTTATCTACAGCAGTTTTTAAAATAAATTCTCTTCCTTCTACATTAACCATTGATAGTTCTGCATCTGCTAATGATACATCAGAAGGTGCAATATCAATTTTTTCTCTTTCAATGGTAATATTCTTAATTTTCACACCTTCTGTCAAAACATTTGCCATTGACTTTGTGTAATCATTCTGAACCCCAAAATGAAATGTCATATTTCCTTGAGCATCCATATCTATTAAAAGAACTTTATTCCCCAACTTCCCTAATGCTACTCCTAAATTAGTAGTAGTAGTAGTTTTTCCGGTTCCTCCTTTCTGATTTACAATTGCAATAACCTTCGCTTGACGGTCTTTCATATCTTTTTTTGATGTAAAAAGTAGTTAATGTATGATCAAATATATAATGATTCTCTGAATGATCTAAACAAAATTTTCATTCCTTATATATAGAACCAAAAAAAGGTCGCTTTCTTGTATTTCAAAGAAAGCGACCTTAATATATATTTTATCTAAAATTTAGATTAGACAATTTCCTGTCATTTCTTCTGGTTTATCTACTCCTACAATTTTTAATACTGTTGGTGCAATATCACCTAGTTTACCGTCTTTAATTTCACCATCAAAGTCAGGATCAACGAAAATACAAGGTACAAGGTTAGTTGTATGTGCAGTGTTTGGAGAACCATCAGGGTTTTTCATAACATCAGAATTACCATGATCGGCAATTACGATCGATGAATATCCATTTTCTAAACCAGCTTCAACTACAGCCTTTGCACAAGAATCTACAGCTTCACAAGCTGCTACTGCTGCTTCAAAAACACCTGTATGACCAACCATATCAGCATTAGCAAAGTTTAAACAAACAAAGTCTGCATCACCTTTTTGAAGTTCAGGAATAATTTTATCCTTAATATCATAAGCACTCATATCTGGTTGCAGATCATAAGTAGCTACTTTTGGAGATGGAGCTAGTAATCTAGTTTCACCGTCAAATTCAGTTTCACGACCACCAGAGAAGAAGAATGTTACGTGAGGATACTTTTCAGTTTCAGCAATTCTGATTTGCTTCTTACCTGCACTTTCTAAAACTTCACCTAAAGTTTGTTTTAAGTTATCTTTATGGAATAAAACACCTACATTTTTGTATGTTTCATCATACATTGTCATTGTAAGGTATTTTATATCTAATTTTTTAAGACCTTCTTCAGGGTAATCTTTTTGAGTTAAAGCTAATGAAATTTCTCTACCTCTATCCGTACGGAAGTTGAAACAAAGAACTACATCACCTTCTTCAATTTTTGCAACAGGCTTACCATCCACAGTATTTACTAATGGCTCGATAAATTCATCTGTTACATTGTTATCATAAGATTCTTGGATAGCATCAGTAATAGAAGAAACTTCTTTACCTTCTGCATTAACCATTACCTTGTATGCTTTTGCTACTCTTTCCCAACGGTTATCTCTATCCATTGCATTGTAACGACCAACAACTGATGCTATTTGACCAGTAGTTTTTTCCATGTGTTGTTCAACATCTTGGATAAAACCTTTACCAGACATAGGATCACAGTCACGTCCATCTGTAAATGCATGAACAAATACTTGCTCTTTACCTAGTTCTGCTGCATTTGCTGCAGAAAGCAACCCTTTTAAGTGACCAATATGAGAGTGAACACCTCCATTAGACACTAAACCCATAAAGTGAACTTTTTTATTGTTCTCTTTAGCATAAGAGAATGCATTTTGTAATTCTTCGATGTCAGCAATTGAACCATCTTGAACAGCTTGGTTAATTCTTACCAACATTTGGTAAACAACTCTACCAGCACCCAAATTCATGTGTCCAACTTCTGAGTTACCCATTTGACCTTCAGGAAGACCAACTGCTAAACCAGATGCCTCTAATTTACTATGCTTATATTTTGTGTATAATGAATCTACAAAAGGAGTATTAGCTTGAGCGATTGCTGAAACTTTAGGATCAGGACCAATTCCCCATCCATCTAAGATCATTAAGATTGTTTTCTTGTTCATAACTTTTGATAATTTTTACCTACTTGGTTTGGTATAAATTTGAATGATGACAAATATACAGTTAGATATCAGTTCTATAAATGACATTCATCACACTATCGGTAAGATCATTTTTATTGCTGATACATCTGATAATTATATTTTTAATTCTTATCCTCCATACTTTATATTAAACGAAATCAATTATCAAAAGATTCTTCTTATAGTACAATATTTTTGTCATAAATATTTATTAACTTAAAGATACAAAGGCATTGCCCCAACATTGAACTTAATCCCATCGTCATGAAGCAAAAACTTAATTTATTACTTTGCACTATCTCACTATTAGCATTTATATCATGTGAAAACACTGATCTTTCTAATACAGCAACAATTGTAGAAGGGTCTTATCGAATTGATCAAATTTCCGCAAAAACTAGTCAAGGGCAAACTACAATTAGTGCAACTCAACTAGGAGATGAAATTATTATTACAGAAAAAGACAGTAGAATTGTAGACATACAAGTTATTGTAAACGATATCTCTGTTTCTTTTGGTAGTTCTTCTCAAAATTTCTTGAATACTACATACCAAGATGTATTAGTTGAAGGAAATGCTGAAAATAAAATGTTTAGCTTATCAAAAACTTTCAGTAGTAATTCTAATGCAAACTTATCTGGCTCTATTAATGATAATGGCAGAATAAGTTTATCATATAATATATCTGGAACGGAAATATTCTATTTAGAAGGATCAAAATTATAACTTAAGCACAATTATTGTATATTTATTACTATCAACTTATTTAAGAGTAGTTTCAATTTACCTATGTTGAGACTACTCATTTTTTTATCAATTAATTTTTCCAACTATGAAAATTAAATTTCTTCTATTCGTTTGTGCTACATTTATGTTTACTTCTTGTTCTGACGCTATTGATGATGCATTAAATGATGCTATCGACTCTATTGTTAGCTATGGTGATGCAACTGCAGATGTAGATGGTACTTCTAAAGATTTCAGTAACTACGCTGGTTTCCGTACCTCTGATAATATTACATCAATTTACTTTACAGATATTTCTTTCTCTGTAACTAGTCCAGATGTTAAAGGTGATGCTATTCTTGCATTTATCCATACTGATTTAGTTTCTACAGATCAAGTAATCGATATTAGTTTATCAAATGCTCCTGCTTTAGCATTAAACCCTAAAATGGCTTTAATTGGTGCTATATACTTAGAGAATGCAAATGCTTCTGATATTTCTGATCTAATTACTGAATACAATAAGAATCAAGATTTAGTTGCTGTAGCAGCATTAGCTGAGCAAAAAGATATAAACCTACATAGAACTACTATAGCAGATATTGCTAAAAAACTTGATGCTAATGGTTATATCAGATTTAACTTTTCTAGTGTTTCAGAAGATAAATTATCAGGTACATTTAGTTTCAAAGCATATGGTGAAGATGAAAATGTAGAGATTACTAATGGTAGCTTTACAGACACTCCTAAAGATGTAACTAACTTATAAAATAAAGTTAGTTCTAAATTAAAAAGGTTGTTTACTACAAAGTAAATAACCTTTTTTTTGTGCCATTTTTTTAGTAAATTATGAGAACCCCACACTCATAACACCCTAACACTATGACAAATACTATCCTTTTCTTGCTTACCTATACATTCTTATCTTTCCCAAACCTTTCTTCAAATTCAGAAGATCAACAAACCAAATTATTACTTGAAGTTATTAATCATCAATCACAAAATCTGAATGGGTTAGAAGTTGAAATTTATCAAGATGATGGACTTATTGCTAGGCTAAACACCAAGAAAATTACAGCGATTTCTCTTCCCCTCAAAAAATACAAATTTGTGCTTTATTACTGTAATGATGTTTATAAAATTGAAGCAAAATTATTCAACAAAAGACACCACATGGTATTTGTTGTTGACGAGAAAGAATGTAAAGAAATGGTATTAATCAGTAAATAATCAAAATCATTACTATTTAATACGTCAAAAGTGTTGACCAAAGCATTCAAAATCTTAATTTCGCATTCTATATATTTTAAAGAACGGAATTAAAAGAAGTAATAGGATGGGAACGCAAACGGGAACAAATCTAACATTATCGAATCGTTTTGATAATATCACAGAATCTGCCACTTTAGTAATGGCTGTAAAAGCTAGAGAATTACAAGCGAAAGGTACTAAAGTGATAAAGTTAAACCTTGGCGAACCTGATTTTGCAACACCTCAGTATATTCAAGATGCGGCAAAGCAAGCCATTGATGATGGTAAATACTTCTCTTACCCTCCTGTTCCTGGTTATCCAGAATTAAGGACTGCGATTGCAGAAAAATTACAGACTGAAAATAGTTTGGACTACAAAATGGAAAATATTGTAGTTTCTGCAGGTGCAAAACATTCTATTGCAAACGTAATGCTGAGCCTTTTAAATGAAGGTGATGAAGTTATCGTTTTTTCTCCTTACTGGGTATCATATACAGATCAAATTATTTTAGCTGGTGGTAAACCTGTTATCTTAAGTGGAGATATTGATAATGATTTCAAGGTTTCTGCAGAACAATTACGAGCTGCAATCACTCCAAATACTAAAGCAATTCTTTACTCATCTCCTTGTAACCCTACAGGAACTGTTTTTTCAAAAAATGAGCTAAAAGAAATTGCTGATGAGGTAGCTAAGCATGATGATATTTATATAATTTCTGATGAAATCTATGAATACATCAATTTTGGAGGTAAACATGTAAGCATTGCTGAATTTGATAATGTAAAAGACCGTACAATTGTTGTAAATGGCTTTTCTAAAGGGTTTGCAATGACAGGTTGGAGAATTGGCTATATTGCTGCTCCCCTAGCTGTAGCAAAAGCTTGCATAATTATTCAAGGTCAGATTACTTCTGGTATTAATACTATCACTCAAAGAGCTGCTTTAGCCGCCTTAAAAGGTGACCGTTCTGTAATTGATGAAATGCGCACTGCCTATCTAAGAAGAAGGGGTTTAATTAAAGGGCTGCTTGATGAAATTGAAGGTGTAAAAACTAATTTACCACAAGGAGCTTTCTATATATTCCCAGACTTTAGTGCTTACTTTGGTAAGTCATTTAAAGGTGAAGTTATTAAAGACTCTAGTGATTTAGCCATGTATTTCTTAAACGAGGCACATGTATCTACTGTCGCTGGAGCTGCATTTGGAGCACCTAACTGTATTAGAATTTCTTATGCTGCTTCTGACGAGGAACTTGTTGAAGCATGTAAAAAAATAAAGTTAGCGCTTGCTAACCTTGTTTAATATATAATAGTAACATTTGAGGAATGAATTAAGATTAATAAATAATTCATTCCTCTTTTGTGCATTTTACTTCCTTAATTTTGTTTAGAAGGAAGACCCAATTTTAGAGATCTCAATCAAAGAAAAATAAAATGGCACTTGATATTAAAGAAGCCCTAGAGAAATTTAATGGCTTAAAAGCATTGGTTATTGGAGATGTTATGATCGATTCCTATATATGGGGAAATGTAGATCGCATATCGCCAGAAGCTCCCGTGCCTATCGTCGATGTCAATAAAAAAGAATCAAGAATGGGTGGAGCTGCAAACGTGGCTAAAAACTTACATTTTCTTGGTGCAGAACCTGTTTTATGTGCTGTTATTGGTAATGATGCCGAAGCAGAAACTTTTTTAGACTTATGTGATAGTTTAGGTATTTCTAAAAATGGCCTCATCCAAAGTACTGAAAGAATTACTACGGTTAAACATAGAGTTATTGCAAGTGCACAACATGTACTTCGTATAGACAATGAAGATGCTCGACCTTTAAAACCTACTGATACTTCTTTACTTCTTGAGCGAATCAAAAAGTTAGCAGATGATGCTGATGTTATTATTTTTGAAGATTATGATAAAGGTGTTATCACACCAGAATTAATTTCAGATGTAGTAAAAATTGCAAAGGAGAAAGGTATCCCTACAACTGTTGATCCTAAGAAAAGAAATTTTCTTGATTATGTAGGCGTCACACTTTTCAAACCAAACTTAAAAGAAATGAGAGAGGGTTTGAAATTTGATTTTGATGGGGATGTAATTGAAGAGGTAAAAGCTGCTTCTAAAAAATTAAAAGCTAAAATGGATAATACGCACACCATGGTAACTTTATCAGAACATGGCGTATATATTACTGATCATACAAACGAAGCACATATTCCTGCTCATAAACGAGAAATCGCAGATGTATCTGGTGCAGGTGATACAGTAATTAGTATTGCATCTTTAGCACTAGCTATTGGGCTACCTATGGAAAAAGTTGCTTCTTTAGCAAACCTTGGTGGTGGGTTAGTTTGTGAACATGTTGGCGTTGTTCCAATAGACAAACAAAAACTATTAGAAGAAGCTTCAAAAAAATTATAAATGATCTCAAAAGAAGAGAAAAAAAGGGCTTTTAAAACCACTTGGCTTAGTATAATTGGCAATATTCTTCTTACAATAACTAAAGGGTCTGTTGGTATTATTGGTAATTCTCAAGCTATGATTGCTGATGCAATTGAATCTTGTGCCGATATTATTTCTTCTTTTGTTGTTTTAGCTGGGTTAAACTTTTCTACGAAGGCTCCAGATGAAAACCATCCATATGGACATGGAAAAATAGAACCTTTTGCCACCTTTATTACTATTGGTTTTCTAATTACCTCTGCTCTAATAATTGGTGTACAAAGTATTCAAAGAATATCATCAAACGATAATTCAATACCTTCATCTTACACTCTAATTGTTCTAGGAGTAATTATTTTAATCAAATACAATCTTTATAAATATATTCTTCGTAAAGGAAAACAATTAAATAGTTCGTCTTTAGAAGCAGATGCAGGGCACCATAAAAGTGATGCAATTATTTCACTTTCAGCATTTATAGGAATAAGTATTTCTATTTTTGGAGGTGAAGGTTATGAACATGCAGACTCTTGGGCTGCATTATTTGCTGTGGGAATAATTCTATTTAATAGTTACCTACTTTTTCGTCCTGCTTTTGGCGAAATTATGGACGAAAACCTTTACGATGATTTAATTGATTTAGTAAAGCAAGAAACTGTAAAAGTGGATGGTGTTATTGATACCGAAAAGTGCTTTATTAGAAAAATGGGATTTAAATTTTATGTCGATTTACATATTATTGTCGATGGAGAAAAATCTGTAAGAGAAGGTCATGATATTGCACATGCGGTAAAAGATTCTTTAAAAGCAGATTTTAATGAAATAGCAGACATCTTGATTCACGTAGAACCAAGTCCAAAACAACCATAACTTATTCAATAGATTATTATTAGATATGGGTATACGATCATTTTTAAGTAAACCATACGCTGCATATATTGTAAAACAGCAGTTAAAATGGGCAAACAATCCGAGTCAGGCGCAAGAAAGTGTTTTTCAAAACCTTATTCAAGTAGGTAAATCTACAGCTTTCGGGAAAGATCATAATTTTGGTGATATCAAAAATTACGAAGACTTTAAAAAGCATGTTCCAATATGCGACTATGAAGATCTTCGTCCTTATATAGACCGTGTTATAGCAGGTGAAAGTGATGTTTTATGGAGAAATAAACCTACTTACTTTGCAAAAACATCTGGTACAACTTCTGGTGCTAAATATATTCCTCTAACAAAAGATTCGATACCTAATCATATCAATTCTGCAAAAAATGCCATGCTGAATTATATTCATGAAACAGGTAACGCAAATTTTTTAGATCGTAAACTTATATTTTTATCAGGAAGTCCCGTTTTAGATAAATCTGGAGATATCCTTTCTGGTAGATTATCAGGCATTGTTAATCATCATGTACCAGGTTATTTGAGAACAAATCAAATGCCTAGTTATGAAACAAATTGTATAGAAGATTGGGAAACAAAATTAGATCGTATTATTGATGAAACGATTCATCAGGATATGTCGTTAATTTCTGGAATTCCACCTTGGGTTCAAATGTATTTTGATAGAATTATTGAACGTACAGGAAAGCCTATTCACGAGACTTTTCCAAACTTTGATATGTTTATCTATGGAGGCGTAAATTTTGAACCTTACAAAACCAAGTTATTTGATTCTATCGGGAAAGTAATCCCTTCTATTGAAACATACCCAGCTTCTGAAGGGTTCTTTGCATTCCAAGATACGCAAACAGAAGAAGGTCTTTTAATGCAATTGGATTCAGGCATTTTCTTCGAATTTATTCCTACAGATGAATATTTTGAAGAAAACCCTACCCGACTTAGAATTGAAGAAGTAGAGATGGGTAAAAACTATGCTCTAATTATTAATTCTAATGCAGGACTTTGGGGTTATTCAATTGGTGATACAGTCAAATTTGTATCAAAAGCCCCATATAGAGTGCTTGTTACAGGAAGAATTAAGCATTTTATTTCTGCTTTTGGAGAGCACGTTATTGGCACAGAAGTAGAAAAAGCAATGAAATTTGCCTTAGAACAACATCCTGAGGTTAAAATAACTGAGTTCTCTGTTGCTCCACAAGTTAATCCTATTAAAGGATTACCTTATCATGAATGGTTAATTTCTTATGAAAACGAACCTAATGATCCCGATGCATTTGCATTGACAATAGACAATAAACTCCGTGAATTGAATGTTTATTACGATGATTTAATTACAGGAACTATTACAAGAACTTTAGTTATTTCGGCATTACAAAGAGATGCTTTTCAACAATATATGAAGTCAATTGGTAAGTTAGGAGGTCAAAATAAAGTTCCTCGACTATCAAATGACAGGAAAATTGCAGATAAAATCATTCATTGGAAAAAATAATAACGATCTCTCAATATTAACACTGAAATATTGGGAGATTTTTTATAATTTCGAATTGTCATAGAAGAACATATCTACTTCTAAATAAAAAAACAGACTATTGAAATGTAAAAAAATCATCAAAATAACCTCCTTAAAATGACTTATGGAATAATTTTAGTATTTTAAGAATTAATTGATGATAATACATTTTGTACTGCCACTTAACTAAGTTAGTTAGAACGTAAACTATCAGAAATCCAAAACATGAGCAAAAAAATAAAAACTATATTACTTGTCGATGATAACGACACTGATAATTTTATAAATAGTAGAATTATTGAGCTAACAGATTTTGCAGAAGAAATTGTTATAAAAAATTCTGGCAAAAAAGCATTGGAATTTCTTCAAGAGCGTTTTGACTTGAAAGGCAATTTACCTAGTTTAATTTTACTAGATATTAATATGCCAATCGTAGACGGTTTCGTGTTCTTATATGAATTTGAAAGCTTCCCAGATGAGTTAAAAGAAAAATGTAAAATAGCTATCCTATCAAGTTCAGATAATGAATCTGATATTGAAAGAATAGTAAATAATGAATATGTGGTAAAATTTGTAACTAAACCACTTACAGAAGAGTCTTTATTAAGTATAAGTGATTTGATATAAATTACTTATATACAGACAATAGCACTACCATTAAACAAGAAGAGGTTGTCAATTATGACAACCTCTTCTTGTTTAAATCATTTCTGTTTAGTCTTTAAGACCATACGTTTTTCTAATCAGTTTTTCTGCGAAGGCATCTGGTAAAAATCTCTTTGCAAAAGCCAACATACTTGCATTACCACCAGAAACATAAATTGGAGAGGGTGCATTGGTTTCTATAACTTCCATTACAGTATCAGAAATTACAGAAGATGCTTCTGCTTCTGACATACTTCCTTTTACACTCTGACGAATATTATCTGCATATGGGAAGTATTCCGAATCTTCTGCGCAGTTAAAGTCTGGAACAATACTAGAAGCAATATGGTTGGGTTCTACTAGTGCTACTGTAACACCAAACTCTTTCATTTCGCTTCTTAAAGATTGTGTCCATCCAGACATTGCAAATTTTGTTGCACAATAGCTAGAGTAGTATGGTGCTGCAAATCTACCATTTAAAGATCCTACATTAATAATAGTACCACCTCTCCTTTCACGCATTTGTGGTAATACTTTCTTTGTAAGGTTTAAAACCCCAAAGAAATTCACTTCAAATAAAAATCTAAATTTCTCCATAGATGTTTCTTCTACAGGTCCTATTTGAGACTGTCCTGCATTATTAATAAGAACATCAATTGGAGTATCTTTTATTTCATTCCAGCAAGCATCAATACTTTCAGAACTAGAAACATCTAAGGCTACATATTTTACCCCTTCTAATTTATTTTTAGTTGTATTAGGATTCCTAGAAGTACCAATTACATTATAACCTTTCTTTACAGCGGCTTCTGCTATAGATTTACCAATTCCTGATGATGCTCCTGTAATAAATATTGTCTGCTTTTCTGCCATCTTTTTTCTATTTTTATATTGATGCAAAGGTAGAAATAAGATTCTTTAATCAATAATTCTCTTTATTGATTTAAAATATCACTTTACTAAAACTGTTTTTACCAAAATAGAGTTAACTACTCTGTGAAGGTGCTTTCTTATCCTATATCAATTTTTTGATAAATTTTATTTTAGCAGCTTTGCATCAACAAAAAAATATAAACATAAGAAACCTTATCAATGAAAAATTTTGAGCTTTGGAACCCTACTCGCCTAGTATTTGGTGAAAACAGAATTGAAGAAGTAAACAAACACATTCCGGCAGATGCTAAAAACATTATGGTGTTATTTGGTGGCGGAAGTGTAAAGAAAAATGGCATTTACGATTTAGTGCATACAGCTTTAAAAGACCGTAATGTTATTGATTTTGGAGGAATTGAAGCTAATCCTCGTTACGAAACAATAATGAAAGCTAGAACGCTTGCCATTAAAGAAAATGTAGACTTCCTTTTAGCTGTTGGTGGTGGTTCTGTTATTGATGCAACAAAATTATTATGTGTTGCTATACCATTTACAGAAAGTGAGCCTTGGGATATTATAAAAAAAGGATTAGGTAAAAAAGTAACAGAAGCTGTTCCATTTGGTACAATCTTAACTTTACCTGCAACGGGTTCTGAAATGAACTCAGGTTCTGTAGTTACTAGAGAAGAAACAAAAGAGAAATTAGCTTTTGGAGGACCATTATGTTTCCCTAAGTTCTCTATTTTAGATCCTAGAGTTGTTGCTTCATTACCTCAAAGACAGATTGTAAATGGTATTACAGATGCTTTTACACATGTTTTAGAGCAATATATTACTTACCCTGCCGATGCTCCTTTACAAGATAGAATAGCTGAGGGAGTACTTCAAACATTAGTAGAAATTGGACCACAAGTTATTGCAAACCCTGGCGACAGTACTGTAGCAGGTAACTTTATGTGGTGTTGCACAATGGCATTAAATGGTTTAATTCAGCAAGGAGTACCAACAGATTGGGCTACTCACATGATAGGCCATGAACTTACTGCTTTATATGAAATTGACCATGCTCGAACTTTAGCTATTATTGGACCTAACTTATACAGAGTAATGTTCAATAATAAAAAAGATAAATTAGCTCAATATGGTGAACGTGTTTGGGGAATTACAGAAGGTAGTATTGAACATAGAGCTCAAGCTACTATCGAAAGAACTGTAGAATTCTTCCATTCAATGGGTATTGACACTAAAATATCTGATTATACAGAAGATTATGCAGAAGTAGCTAAAACTATTGTAGATCGTTTTGCTGATCGTAAATGGTTAGGTCTTGGTGAACGTCAAGATATTTCATTAGAAAAAGTACAAGAAATTGTAGAGATGAGTATTTAACCCATTCTTATACATCATAAATTAGAAAGTCCTTGCAAAAAACAGATTTGCAAGGACTTTTTTTATAGCTATTCTAAACCCTTCTTTTCAGGGTTCCAAAACGGTTTTGTCTTAATTTTATTTGACTTCCATTTTAGCTCATTTCTAAAAAATTTAGTAAGAGCAATACAAAGTCGACTGTCACCAGCAATATAAACTATTTCCTCTCCATGCATTAATGGAAGACTTTTCTTGATTTCACCAATAACTTCATCTATTGGATTTTGAGATTTCTCATAAAAATCAAAAGGAGTCTTGTTATCTACATCAGGAAAAAAATCATCTTTATTATCACTATAAATTATACCCTTAACATATTTATTAGGTCCAAGCTCTCTCTGAATCATATATAAATGAGAAAGTGCTGAAAGGTCTCCAATCATTAAATAACTATCTGCTATTTCATCTATCAAAAATTTTCCCGTTTTCAATTTACAAAATAGTTTATCTCCTACCTTACAGTTTGAAACCCAATACGATCCAATGCCTTTACTATGTGTTGCAATAGCAATATCTATTACTCCTTTTTTTTGGTCGAAATCCCATATACTATAACTTCTAATCTTGTCCTTCATCGATAGCTCCTCTTTACCGATTCCAATACCAACTCTTAGAAAAGCACCAGGAATAATATTTATTTTTAAAAAGTCTTCACTTTGAATTCTAATATGAAAGGCTGACTTAGATAATTGTTTTTTATAGATAATCTCAGTTTCAGTTAGTACTGATTTTAATATCTTTTCTATAATCTTCATCTTAAAAAATTACTCTTTTGAGTCTGTTAAATCAGTCTCTTCTTCCTTCATCTCGAATTTTCTTTTTTTCATCTGATGCATAAATTTTTCTTTACGCATCATCGCTTTTTCTCTTTGTCTAAAACTAGGTTTATTGGCTCCACTAAATATTATTTTTGACATTACTAGTAAACCTAAAGATTGAAAAAATGAAATAGTTGTTAACCCAAAAATTACAGGCATTAACCAATTCCATAAAAACATAAATACTGTAGTTATTAATGAAATTGCTATTATGCCAAAACCTACCATTTTGGCCACTCTTTTTTTATTTGAAAACTTTTTCATTACTTTTTCTTTTTTGATTAATTATTAATTTGACTTTCTTATAATCTCCTACTCCTTGATCAATTTGAACAATTCTTCTAAATGCTCTCTTAGATACAACACAGCATAGCGTTTTCTACTTATTAATGTGTTAATTGTGATTCCTGTAGCATCAGCTATTTGTTTAAAGCTACGGCCTTCTAACTCATGCCATTCAAAGACCTCACGCTGTTCTTTGGGTAGTTCTTCTAATCTTAGATGAATTTCTTCCCATATCATATCTAACATGAGTTGTTCATCTGGCAATGATTCTATAGATGGTATAAGATCAATTAAATTTAATCCTTCCTCCTGATCAGTTTCAGGCTTTTGATCTTCAATAGCTACAGTCTTCTTTTTACGACGGAAATCAACAATTTTATTTTTAGCAACAGTATAAAGCCAAGAGATTGATTTGCGCAAATCAGATATATCATCAAAGCTCCCCACAAAACTCAAAAACACATCTTGTGTTATGTCTTCCGCATCTTCTAAAGAACCAACTTTACCCTTAATGTAATTTGTCAAGCGGCCTTGTTCTTGATGGAATGTGTTTTCTATATTTTGTTCTTTTCCTGTCATAATTATTGTATCTACATTATAAGTCGGATAAGTGAGATTTATATTTTAAGAAAAAGTCATTTTTTTATATTTTTTTTGAAAAAGTATTTTTTTAGCTCTTCACAAAGAACTTTATACAACTATAATTCTCTTCTTTTAAAACCTTAGAACATAAAAAAAGCACACCAATTTATGATGTGCTAATTTTATTGAAGTAATTTTCAATTTATGATTTCAACATTTCTATTTGTTGTTTTAACAATGAAATGATTTCTTCTTTATCACCAAGTTGAGATTTAAGCATTTTCACTTCTGCTTTTAATTGGTCAACCTCGTTAGAAGACACAGGAGCTTCCTCTTCTTTGTGCTTCTTCTTTTTCTTTGATTTGATTTCGACATGAATATTCTTTGTGTCAGGATCATCAGATTGTGTCTGCTTTACTTCCACATCCACAGTCTTTGCAGCTTCTTGTGCTTCTTCTACTACCCCTTGAACTGCCTCAAATACATTTTTGATAGTGTTCTTTACTTTGTCCTTCTGAAAGTCATCTTTCATTCTTGGGAACACAAAATCATTTAGAATATCCTCAAACGGATTGTCTTTCTTGCTCATGGTTTTATTTCGTTAATTAATTTGACATAAATGCACTTTAAGTTTGTGCTATAGTAAGTTAACGAAATCAAATGAAATGAGTTACGTGCAGTGACAATTAGTTGTATTTTTTTATCTATTACTAAGAAAAAAGACAAAAAAAAATCCTGTCTCTTTTCCGAAACAGGATTGATGTACTCCGTACGGGATTCGAACCCGTGCTACCAGGATGAAAACCTGGCGTCCTAACCCCTAGACGAACGGAGCGGGGTATTGATTTTGAGTCTCAATTAGACTGTGTACTCCGTACGGGATTCGAACCCGTGCTACCAGGATGAAAACCTGGCGTCCTAACCCCTAGACGAACGGAGCGGGGTATTGATTTTAAGTCTCAATTAGACTGTGTACTCCGTACGGGATTCGAACCCGTGCTACCAGGATGAAAACCTGGCGTCCTAACCCCTAGACGAACGGAGCGGGGTATTGATTTTGAGTCTCAATTAGACTGTGTACTCCGTACGGGATTCGAACCCGTGCTACCAGGATGAAAACCTGGCGTCCTAACCCCTAGACGAACGGAGCGGGGTATTGATTTTGAGTCTCAATTAGACTATGTACTCCGTACGGGATTCGAACCCGTGCTACCAGGATGAAAACCTGGCGTCCTAACCCCTAGACGAACGGAGCGGGGTATTGATTTTGAGTCTCAATTAGACTATGTACTCCGTACGGGATTCGAACCCGTGCTACCAGGATGAAAACCTGGCGTCCTAACCCCTAGACGAACGGAGCGGGGTATTGATTTTGAGTCTCAATTAGACTATGTACTCCGTACGGGATTCGAACCCGTGCTACCAGGATGAAAACCTGGCGTCCTAACCCCTAGACGAACGGAGCAACTGTTTTTTGCGAGTGCAAAGGTAATTGAGAACCCTATTCACTCCAAACTATTTGCAAAAAAAAGAGGAAATATTACAATCATTAAGAAATAATCTCCCTAAATCGACTAATTTGAAGGATATTCAATGATAATCGTAAATAAAATTAAATGATAGATCTTTTAGAAAGTAGTTACAAAAAATACAATCAGCCTAATTTTATTAAAGATGACCCAATTTGTATCCCTCATAAATTCACAAAAAAAGAAGACATTGAGATTATGGGCTTTTGGGCATCGATGCTTGCATGGGGCCAAAGAAAAACTATTATAAATAAATGTAATGAGTTGGTAAATATGATGGACAATGCACCTCATGATTTTATTATGAACCATACGGAAGCAGATTTAAAACCATTCCTAACTTTTAAACATCGTACTTTTAACGATATTGACACTCTATATTTTTTATCTTTCTTTCAACGCCATTATCAAAAACATGCTTCATTAGAAGATGCTTTTCTAATTGGATACAACAAGGAAGATGAAAGTGTAGAAAATGCTCTAATTGGTTTCCATGATTACTTTTTTAATCAAGATGATGCTCCACAGAGAACAAAAAAACATATTGCTACTCCAGCTCGTAAATCAGCCTGTAAGAGAATTAATATGTTTTTAAGATGGATGGTAAGGCAAGACACAAACGGAGTTGATTTTGGCATATGGAACACCATTCAAACCAAGCAATTGATTTGTCCACTAGATGTACACGTTGAGCGAGTAAGTAGAAAATTACACCTTCTAGACCGCAAACAGTCGGATTGGAAAGCAGCAGTAGAACTAACTAATCATTTAAAACAATTTGATGCTAACGACCCTGTAAAATATGATTTTGCCTTATTTGGTTTAGGAATAGAAAAATTTGCATAAGCCCCTATTAAATTGATCATAATCATCTAACATATTCATAAAAAAGCATACATTTATCATATAAACGTAAAACGAACACCTAAAGAAAAGTTATCATGAAAAAAATACTACTCTTACTCACATTTTTAACTACCTTTTTAGTTTCATTTACATATACCCCATTAGAAGAAAGCATAAAAAGAGGACAAGGCGTGTTTATGATTAATTGTATGCATTGTCATATGTCAGATGGGCAGGGTATAGAACCCTCTGTACCTCCTTTGGCTGGAATTAAATATTTAGTAGAAAATAAAAGCCAAGCAATTAGACAGGTATTACATGGTTTAGAAGACCCTATAGAAATAAATGGCGTTACTTATGAGAAAGGATCTATGCCAGAACAAGGGGCTTTGAGCGATGAAGATGCAGCTGATGTTTTGAACTATATCAGAAATTCTTGGGGGAATAAAGCAGAAATAATTACACCCCATGAGGTAGCAATGGAACGTTAACTTCATTTAATTCGATAAATATTTATAAATCTTAATTAAAAAGTATAATTTTACGGCATTAGCACATACGCACGTAAGTACGTGATGCTATGGGCTTTTCAAATTTATATCAACTTATCGAATCTCATGCAAGAGCGATACGCACAACGCGGTGTTTCTGCCTCAAAAGAGGACATCCATAATGCAATCAAGCGTTTGGATAAAGGCTTATTTCCTAAAGCATTCTGCAAAATCGTTCCTGATATTCTAACAGGCGATCCAAATTACTGTGCCATTATGCATGCCGATGGTGCGGGTACAAAATCTTCTTTAGCTTACCTATATTGGAAAGAAACAGGTGATATATCTGTTTGGAAAGGTATTGCTCAAGATGCAATTATTATGAATACTGATGATTTACTTTGTGTTGGAGCAACAGGAAGTACTCTCTTATCGTCGACAATTGGACGTAACAAAAACCTTATACCAGGTGAAGTTATTTCAGAATTGATTAACGGTACAGAAGAGGTTCTTCAAATGCTAAGAGACAATGGTTTCGATATTCATAGTACAGGTGGTGAAACAGCAGATGTTGGAGATTTAGTTCGTACAGTTATTGTAGATAGTACTGTAACTACACGAATGCGTCGTGACGAGGTAATTGACAATAGCAACATCAAAGGCGGTGATGTTATTGTAGGATTAGCGTCTTACGGTCAAGCAACTTACGAAAGTGAATACAATGGTGGAATGGGTAGTAATGGATTAACTTCTGCCCGTCATGATGTATTTTCTAAATATCTTGCTGATAAATATCCTGAAAGTTTTGACCCACAAGTTCCTAACGAGCTTATTTATTCGGGCAATCAAAAACTTACAGATGCTATTGCTGATTTAGCTTTAGATGCAGGTAAATTAGTATTATCTCCAACAAGAACGTATGCTCCTATTATCAAAAAGGTATTAGATGCATTAAGACCAGAAATTCATGGTATGGTACATTGTAGCGGTGGTGCACAAACTAAAGTGCTTCATTTTGTTGACAATGTTCATGTTATAAAAGACAATTTATTCCCTATCCCTCCATTGTTTGATATGATTCATAAAAACAGTGGTACAGATTGGAAAGAAATGTATAAAGTCTTTAATATGGGCCATAGAATGGAAATCTATGTCGACCCTAAACACGCTCAAGAGATTATTGACATTTCGAAATCATTCAATGTCGATGCTCAAATTGTTGGCCGTGTTGAACATAAAGAAGGTGGTAAATCTTTAGATATCCACTCTCCTTACGGTACTTACTCTTATTAATTAGAAGTACTTAATAATAAAAACGAGGCGTAGTAGTTTAATCTATTACGCCTCGTTTTTGTTTATACCTAATTATTATAATCTAAAGAATACTAGTTCTTTGTCTATCTTTTTTAAATCCCCAAGGACAATGTTTACATTGATTCTTACAGCAATATCCTCGTTTTTCGTGATAAGCTTTTGTAAAAACATACAAGCCATTCTCTATATAATAATCTTCTCCTTCTTTTAGTGGTTGCTGTTTTCCCATTTGTATCTTTTTAAAGTTTTGGTATACAAAAATACAAACTCAACATAATTATCTCATTTTATTATTCTATAATTTCATTAAAGTATTTGTGGTTTTTTAAAGTCTACGTTTTCTGCTAAAAGAAATACCATCAGTTAACTCAAACCAAAATTGCTATTCAATATTTTTTAGTAAATTATCTAATCGCAAATTTTTAACTACCATAAGACACTTTTCACATGTTAGCCGGTCATTTCTCTACAGCGTTAATTGCACATAACAAAAGTTATCCCAAAGGAACTTTCCTCTACTTTTTGATCGGTTCTCAGCTTCAAGATCTATTATGGTTCCTTTTACATTATTTAAATGTTGAAACTACAGAACCAACAGATGTCTTTAATGTAACCCTTCACAATATGACTGCTAATATGCTGTTTAGTCATGATCTCCTACCTCAAATGTTTTGGTTAATCTTAGTTTTTGCTTTTGGTAGACTCTTTTTTAAAAGTACTAGAATTGGATTAATAGGAAGTGCAATAGTTGCAGGACATTTTATACTCGACTTTTTTTCTGGGTACCCTCACCATGTATTTGGAGAAGATTCTTCTAGTATTGGCTTAGGATTATATATATCAAATGTTTATTCTGCAATAGCCATTGAGGCTGTTTTCTGTATAACTGTTCTATGGTATTTTTTCATGCAAGAAATTAAGGAAGGTATACACAGGACCATTACCAATAAAATTGCAATAATTGGGTTATTCATATTTGGTATTGCTTTTATGGCAACAATTGCAACTACTTCTTTTAGAGATTGGTTTTCTATCCCTGATTTTAATTTAGCCTTTAATTCTAATATCCCTACTTTAATAATTACCTATTTCGGAATGATTTTCTACCTCAATTACTTTGTTAGAAAAACAGATAACACCAAATAAGTAATCCGCTTTTTCCTACTAAATTAAATTCGTTTAAAAAAACGTTTGTAATTATTATCAAACACTACTAATTTTATAGGGATAAATAATAAAGGATGTATCTATCTAATCAACTTTATATCCTACTACTAAACTTCATTACAAATCAAAATACTCAATATGAAAATAACAGGCTTATCAATTTTAGCTCTCCTTTTTGTTTTAATAGGATGTAATAACAATCAAAAAAAGGAGCTTTCTAAGCAAACAAAAAAGCCAAATATCTTAATCATTTTAGCAGATGATATGGGGTATGGAGATATTGGTGCTTTTGGTAGTGAAATCCAAACACCTAACATAGATAAACTGGCAAATGAAGGTATTCAATTCACAAATTTCCATGTTGGTGCAGCATGTTCTCCAACAAGAACAATGCTAATGACTGGAGTTGACAACCATAGAGCAGGCCTTGGTAATATGACAGAAATTCAAGCAGACAATCAATTTGGAAAGCCAGGTTATGAAGGTTACTTAAATGATGATGTAGTTTCTGTTGCAACAAGGATGCAAGATGGAGGGTATCATACCTACATGGTAGGAAAATGGCATTTAGGCCATTCAGAAACTACTATTCCACATGCTAAAGGTTTTGAACGTTCATTTGCATTAATGGAAAGTGGTGCTGATAATTGGGTTGAACAACCCTACATTCCAATGTATAAAGCAGTTCATTATTACGAAGATAAAAAGCAAGTTAGCCTTCCTACAGAAAATTATTTTTCATCAAATTATTACACAGATAAAATGATGAAATATATTGGTGAGTCTAAGAAAGATGACAAACCATTTTACGCTTACCTTTCTTACCAAGCAGTTCATTACCCACACCAAGCTCCAAAAGAATATATCGATAAATACAATGGTGTTTATGATGAAGGTTGGGAAAAGCTTAGAGAAAACCGTTTAGCTAAACAGAAAGAACTTGGTATTGTATCTAAAGATGTGATTTTAAACACAGACAATGCAGCTACAACAGAGCCAGATTGGAAAATTCAGGATTGGAGTAAACTATCAGATGAGCAGAAAAAATTCAATGCTCGTAAAATGCAAGCTTATTCTGGAATGGTAGACAATATGGATGTCAATATTGGCCGATTAATAAGTTACCTAAAAGAAATTGGCGAATATGATAATACTTTAATTGTATTTCTTTCTGATAATGGTGCAGATCCAAATCAATTAACAACAAAACCCGGGTTTGATAAATGGTATAAAGCAAACTATGAATACACTTTTATAGAAGACTATAAAGGCGACTATTCAAAAATGGGCTTAAAAGGTTCTTATGCAGATTATGGACCAGGATGGGCTGCAGCAGCTAACACTCCCAATAGCTACTATAAAACGTTTTCTACAGAAGGTGGAATACGTGTTCCTTTTGTTGCTTGGTACCCTAAAGTATTAGAGCAAGGTAAAATGGTTAATAATTTTGCCTTTGTTAAAGATCTTGTACCAACTATGTTAGAAGTTGCAGGTATAGAAGATACTGGAAACTCTTATAATGGAAAAGAGATTTACCCAATCACCGGAAAAAGTATGTGGAGTTTTCTGACTGGAAAAGCTAAAGCTTTACATAATGATGATGAAATTATTGGCTATGAATTAGCAGGAAGTAGTGCCGTATTCCAAGGTAAATATAAACTATCTATCAACCCTAAAACAAAAGGTACAGGTAAATGGGAATTATATGATATCGTTAGTGATCCTTCTGAAATGCATAATTTAGCGAGTAAGAAGCCTAAACTTGTAGCAAAGTTAAAAGCTGGGTATAGTAAATATGAAAAAGATAATGGTGTAGTTCCCGTTCCTGCAGATTATGATGTACTTAAGCAGTTAATCAAAAATGCAGAGAGAGGCGTAGCCCATTAATATGAAGTAATTTTTTAGATACTTTTTTTGAGAATTCACTTCAAAAAGTAACATTAAATAGTAATTAGATTAGCCCGTTAAAAATCAACTTGATGGTACTAATTTGATTACTATTTTTTTATTCAATATCTCCTTTCTAAAAAATATAATGTAAAACAAAAAGACCCTGCCGTTAAGCAAGGTCTTTAATAATATTTCTTCTTAATTGAAGTCGAGATGTAAGATCCGATTCTAGTATCCAGAAGGAAGACAGAAACGAATGTGTTGTGCTTCTACGCTACTAATTGATGCAACTGACTGAAGTTCCTGAGATCTTCTTGCCAACGCTTCTTCTTCACGTAACTCGTCTACTACTGGAGCAACAAATCTGTCCATTACCGCACTTACTAGTTGAAGGTAAGTTGGGCTTGTAGCATATCCACCTTTCGTAATCGCTGTAATTTGTTTATTTGGATCTAATGTCTCAAATAATCCATTTTTACGATAAGTATGGAAACTAGTTAGCACTTTGCAATAGTCTTCTACTGCTTGTTCTAAAGATGTATAAACTCTATATCTTCTGTATCGTTGTTCTCCGATATCGTAGACTAATTTACTTCTTGTAGTACTAGTAGAAGCGATGTTGAAAATTCTGAAATCTTTTCTCAGTTTCCAACCTTGCTCTGCTATTGCTTGTGATATAGCCACTTTTGTATTGATACCGTATTTTCTACAAATTGGATCGAAGGATTTGTACAAAGTACGAATGTAATCTTCTCTCTTTATTGTATCCGTATCTTTTACACTTGCAATTGAAGTATTTGAAGATGCATTCGCAATTTCAAAGCTTCCTACACTTGCAACAAAAATGGTTAATATGAGCAAAAACTTTTTCATTAAAAGTTTGTTATGTCAAAAATTCAAGTGTCCGTCTGACGCTTGTGCTGATTATCAGCTATTTAATTAAGGATTACCGCAGAATTAAATTATTGGATGCAAATATAACATACACAAGTAATAAAACAATGCTTTATAAACGATTATTTACAATTGGGTTATTTTGATTTTTTATACATAAAATTGTATTATTTTAATATAATTGATTGAAATAGGTTATTAATAGTACTTTATTTAGTAATCATATGATATATAGTAGACCATTTAATCGGGCAAATGGGCAAAAAATTTCTTTTTTTTTGATAAATTTGGGTAGGATTTAAGAGGAAATAGTAAAAATTCTACCGTTCGAAGTATAGTATTCACAATTAACTGTCACATTATCACCTCATTTATAAAGAGGCTATATTTGTTGTTATTTTTTTGATAAAGTGCTTTTTTTTGACAATATTCAGAACTATTACAGAACCCTCCTGCAATTTTCAAATTCTGTAAAACAGCTTTCGGTTTTTACCGACAGACATATATATATCAATGAGAAATAATACGACTGGTTTTAAAGACGAACTATTGCAACAAAAAAGTTGGTTACCCGTGGGTATCATAGGTTTAATTATCGTTGGTACTGTTGCTGCTTATGCTGCTTTTTCTGGCTCTGACGGGACTAAGCAACAAAGAATGCGTATTAATGAACTTGAAAAGAAAAATGCTCAAGTAGAAGCAGAGAGTGGTGCTTACTTATCTAAAATTAAACACCAAAATGATCGTATTCTTGATTTAAAAGATGATCTTCTCCGTTTAGAAAAACGTTTAAATGAAAGAGAAGCTGAACTTACTACTCACGATCAGAAATTAGACATGAAACAGGGTTCTATTCGTTCTCTAGAAAATCGTATATCAGATCTAAAAGATGATAAGTTTAGATTGCAAAGAAATATTGATGAGAACAACCGTGTAATTCAAGAAATGAGTCAGCGTTCGAAAGAGCAAAATGAATTAATTAAGGCAAATCAACAACAGTTTTCTGAAGCTCAAGAGCAATTAGAACGCACACAAACAAAACACCTTCAATCACTTAAAGATCAAAAACTTGCAGAGCAATCAGAAGTATCTGTACAAGAAGCTTTAAGAAATCAGAAAGAATTATACAGTAAGTTGATGCAAGAATTAGGCACTACAAGAAGTGAATTAAATGCTGTTCGATTAACTGCAAACGACAAAGACTTACAACTGCAACTAGTTCAACAAAAAGAATTACAAACGCAGCAATTGCAATACAAAGAAAAAGAATTGCAAACTCAAGCAAATACAGACCTCTATAAGATTATTTCGGTAACTAGTATTGTTCTAGTTATTGCACTAATAATTTTTGTTGTTTTTGCTTTACAGAGGAACGGTACCGATTTAATGGTATTCAACAAATCCCAAGAGAGAGATTAATTTATTAAACCTAAACAATAAACTATCATGTATCATTTAATTGCCGATAGTGGATCTAGTAAGACCGATTGGACTTTAATTGATATTGAAGCTAAAGAAATTATTTATTCCTTTACTTCCGAAGGTTATAACCCTTTCTTTTGGAATCAGACTGATCTAATTGAAGCATTCCAGAAAGACGAAAAACAGATAACAACTATCTGCTCTTCATCAGCTATTTCTAATTTGTATTTTTATGGTGCAGGTTGCGGTACTAAAGAACAACAATTCTATTTAAAATCTTTATTAAAAAAAGTTTTCTCCACTGCAAAAGTTAGTGTAAAAGGAGATTTACTAGGGGCTGCAAGAAGCTTATTGGGAAAAGAAAATGGTATAGCAGGCATTTTAGGCACAGGTGCTAATTCTTGTTTATACAGAAATAATAAAATTATAGACCAGCCAGTTTCTTTAGGTTATTTATTAAGCGATTTTGGAAGTGGTGCAACAATTGGTTTAGAATTTCTGAAGTTATTACTTACCAACCAACTCTCTATTATTACTACCAATAACTTTATAGATCAGTTTAATCTAAGTACAGAAGATATTTTACAAAAACTATATAAAGAAGAAGCTCCTAATAAATTTTGTGCTTCATTCGCACCATTTATCAATAAACATGTAAACATTGATGATGTCATTTTTGAAATGGTCACTCTACAATTTCAAAAATATATAGAATACTATATTCTTCCTTTAAAACATAACAAGCATACTAATATAGAGCTTACAGGTTCTATTGCATTTCATTTTGCACCAATTATTAAAGGTGTATTTAGCAAGAACAATTTATCTATAAATAAAATCACCGCCACTCCTTCTGCTGGTTTAATAGAGTTTCATTTAAAGTAGTGAAAGAGAGGATTTGCTTGTATCTTCACATTATCAAAAAATCTAACGTTTAGATTACTTTTTATGCAAATCAGACTTTTATTCCTATTATTTTTTAGCGTTGTAGCTAGTATAGGATACTCTCAAGAGAACCGCGAATTTAGAGCCGTTTGGATAGCAACGGTCAATAATATTGATTTCCCATCTTCAAGTAGTGCTTCTATGCAAGCACAAAGAGAAGATTATGTTCGTTATTTAGATAAAATATCGAGTATAGGGTTCAATACCGTAATTGTACAAGTTAGACCTGTTGCAGATACTTTTTACCCTTCGGCCTATGAGCCTTGGAGTAAATTTCTTACTGGAGAACAAGGTAAAAGCCCTAACCCTTACTTTAATCCGTTATCATTTATGATTGAAGAGGCACACAAAAGAAATCTAGATTTCCATGCATGGTTTAACCCCTACCGTGTTACAATGAATGCAGACACAACTGCATTAACATCAGATCATCCTTTTTACACAAATAGAGATTGGTTTGTAAAATATGGAAATAAATATTATTACAATCCAGGTCATCCAAAAGGTAGAGATTTTGTAATTGATGCAATTATGGACGTAGCAAGACATTATGATATCGATGCCGTACATTTTGATGATTACTTCTACCCTTACCCGATTGCAGGCCAAGATTTTCCAGATCAAGAAACATTTGATTTATACGCCGACTCCACTCAATTTTTAACCATTGAAGATTGGCGACGAAGCAATGTAGATTACTTTGTTAAAACATTTTCGGAAAGACTTCATAAAGAAAGACCCGATGTTCAGTTTGGCATTAGTCCGTTTGGTGTTTGGAGAAATAAGGAAGTTGACCCGAAAGGATCTGCAACCAGAGCAGGTATTACCAATTATGATGATTTGTATGCAGATGTTGTAAAATGGATGGCTAATAAATGGTTAGACTATGTTATACCTCAAGTTTATTGGCACAGAGAACTAGGAGCTGCACCTTATGAAGAAGTTGTTATGTGGTGGAACAACAATAGTTTTGGTACTAATTTATACATTGGACAAGCGCTCTACAAGTTAGGAGAAAAATGGATGGACCCTAATGAAATTTCTGCACAAATTGATATCAATAGAAAATATAACAATGTAAAAGGTAATGCATTTTTTAGTGCTAAATATCTTTTCTCTAACCCATTGAATGTAGTCGAAAGTATTCAAGAGAAATATAACACATTTGTTTTACCACCTTCTAGCTTCCGTATGGAACAGGATACACCAAATAAAGTTCGAATTACTAATGCAGAAGGAAATATATATTCAGGAGTTTCTTTATCTTGGGAAGATAAAAACACCAACTCAGACATTAGAAAATATGTTATCTACCGATATGAAACCACAGATATTGGTTCTTTAAAAGGACAATTTATACTTGATATGGTCAATAAACAACCGTATCAAAAACAAGAGTTTACAGACCTAACTATAAAAAAGGGAGTTACCTATACTTATATAGTTACAGCTTTAGATGCCAATAAAAATGAGAGCTCGCGCAGTAATGCAATCATGCTAAAAGCAGGAGGGCTCTTCTCTAAGAAAGTAAAAATCATTCATTAATAAAGAATTATAGGAATGCAAAAAGATAGAAATCCATGGACATGGCTTCCGTCATTATATTTTGTAGAAGGCTTACCTTATACTATTGTTATGACTGTTGCCGTAATAATGTACAAGAACCTAGGACTAAACAATATAGAAATTGCCCTTTATACATCTTGGCTCTATTTACCTTGGGTAATTAAACCATTTTGGAGTCCGATTGTAGATGTTCTTCAAACTAAAAAATGGTGGATTTCTACCATGCAAATTATTATTGGAGGTGCATTTGCCGCAGTTGCACTTACGCTTCCTATGGATAATTTCTTTCGGTACTCTCTTGCAGCTCTTTGGATTGTAGCTTTCACTTCTGCTACAAATGATATTGCTACAGATGGCTTTTACATGATAGGCTTAAGAGATGATCAACAAGCCTTTTTTGTAGGAATACGAAGCACTTTCTATAGATTAGCCATGTGGGCTGGCCAAGGAGGTATTGTCTTTCTAACAGGTCACTTTTACAAGCAATATGGAGACTATAAAACTATTTGGGCTACTACCTTTATGGCACTTGGAGTTACAATGGTTGGCTTTGGTATTTTACATAAACTTATTCTTCCTAATAAAGAAGTAGTAAGACCTAAAAAAGATCAGGAAAAAGGGTTGAAAGAAGTCGGTATCATCTTTAGTCAGATGTGTATAATCTTACTTGGCGGTTGGTTATTTAATGAGTTTACTGGTTATAAAACATCGTGGACTTATTTAATAATAGGTATAGCTGTAGGAGTATTTATGCTATTTGATTTAAAGAAAAAAATCAAGAAAGATCCTGAAAAAATGAACTCTCCTATTCTTTCATTTTTTAATAAAAAAGATTTATTTAATGTGATAGGCTTTATCTTACTTTATAGATTAGGAGAAGCTCAATTAGTTAAAATAGCTACTCCATTTTTATTAGATGATAGAACAATTGGTGGTTTAGGATTAAGTAATGATGATCTAGGCTTACTATACGGTACCATTGGACTTGCTTGTTTAGTAGTGGGTGGAATACTTGGAGGAATGGCTATTTATAAGAAAGGATTAAAATTTTGGTTAGTTCCGATGTTATTATCCATCAACCTACCAAATATCGGTTATATGTTACTTGCTTATTTTCAACCAGAAAGTTTGATTTATACAGGTATTGTAATTGCTATTGAACAATTTTTCTATGGATTTGGCTTCACTGCTTTAATGATGTATATGTTGTATGTTTCTCAAGGAGAAAATAAGACTGCACATTATGCTGTTTGCACTGGTTTTATGGCATTAGGAATGATGTTACCTGGTATGATAAGTGGCTATTTTCAAGAATTTTTAGGGTATTCTAATTTCTTTATTCTTGTAGTATTCTCTGGTATACCTGCCATCTTAATGGGATTCAATTTAAAGATTGATCAAAAATTTGGACTTAAAGATTAGCTAATAATATAGGTCTCATTTTATAAAAAAGAAAAGCAACGTTTCTAAACCACAAGGGTAAGAAACGTTGCTTTTTTGTCAGTAAGTAATTATAAATTAGGGTATAGAATCAAAATATCTTTTATACGAATGGAATTATTTTTTCCCATTCTTTTTTCCTCCTTTTTTACCACCTTTAGCACCTACTCCAACAAATCCATAGGTATCAAAAGCCTCTTTTAAATCTACAGATTCTGTTGTTCCATCTGCTAAAGTGATTGAAACAATATAATCACAGCTACCATCGCCATAATCTACAGTCATAGTTTCGCCATCTTTAGTCATTACTTCTTTACCAGATAACGGAGCAAACATTGGTTTACCCTCTCCACATTTTGGATCGTATGATAAAGGCTCTGTAATTTGTGTAGTAAAGCTTTCGCCTTCTAAAGAACTTGTTACAGTTAAAGAACCTGTAACAGTTTTTACACCATCCATCATTTCTTCATCAATACTTCTTTCAATACGTTCTGTATATGCTTCAGTAGAATCTGTTGCTGGAAAAGAAACTGTTAAATCTACTGTTTTAAGTAAATCAGACGATACAGGTTTGGGTCCTTTCTTACCTTTTTCCTCCGTAGCCTCAACGCTATCATCAAAAACAAGAGTACCTGCAATAGATGTAGTACCATTTACAACTTTACCATTTTCAGAAAAATCTACAAAAGTAGTAGAATGACTTACTGAAGTATCTGTTTTTTCATGAACTTCAGTAACTACACCAGAGACTGTTTCTCCATCTTTGCTTTCACAAGCTCCATTACTGAAATCAATAACCATTGTTTTTGTATCATCCACCGTAGTTTCTGTTATATCTGCACAATCCATATAGTGTCTTACATGGAATCTCTTTCCTGTTTCTCCTTTTCCTTTTTTCTCTTTTTCTCCTCCTGGGCCACCTTGTCCATCATCCAATGTTCTAGCATTTGAAGAAGATGTCACAGAATATCCTCTTTCAGCTGCATCGGAAGTAACATTATCAGTGTAATCTTTTACTTCAAAATTGGATGATACTACCGCGAATTCACCAGCTACCTCAGCTAAACCAGTTGCCTGAGAACCCGTTAATTCGTCAGTTGTACAAGATGTTACCACAGAAATTGACAATATGCCAAGAGCAATACTTTTAAGTTTAATAGTCATAATGAATAAATGATTTTTTGGATAATAATTAATTTGATATTTGATTAAAACACTGTTTATAGGTTTCAATTCAGTAAAGTAGATAGGTTGATATTTGTACTCATTTAAATTTATTTATTTTTGATTTTCATTGAAAAAATCATTCTATAGCTCTTAAAATCAATGATATCCAAGTTCTTTTAAGAGATAACCTTACACAGACCACTACTATATATAGTGTGGTATAATTTTAGGGGTATGTTTTTGTTATAATTATAAATGTACCTTCATACTATTTTTTGACACTTAAAGCTACCTTTCTATTTTTTTTTGAAAGGAGGTTAGAAATTCACTTTTGCTCAACAACCTAGATGGAACAAGATCTTCACTATTGGAAATCTTTAAGAGAAGATGACGATGCTTCTGCTCTTAAATATTTCTATAATCAATACATTAAACTTTTATATAAATATGGATATCATTTTTGCCAAGACGCTAACATGGTCGAAGACTGTGTACAAGACTTATTTTTAAGACTTTGGGAAAAAAGGAGTGGTTTAGGAGATACCAATAATGTGAAACTCTATTTAATGGTCGCTCTAAAACGAAGTATTTACGAAAAAGTAAAAAAAGGTGCTAAAACATCAAATACTGGCGATGATGTTATAGAAACTTTTGATACAGGCTTTACAATGGAAGAGTCTATTATTACATCAGAAACAGAACAAATAAATAAAGAAAAGTTACTTCAAACACTAGAACACCTTTCTGGAAGGCAAAAAGAGGTTATTTACTTACGCTTCTATAATGGCTTTTCTCCAGAAGAAGTAAGCGAAGTAATGAATATTAGTAATCAGTCTGTGAGAAATTTACAGGCTTCAGCTCTGAAAAAAATGCGAAATAATATGGGTGATAGTCTCATATTAATTGTAATCGGTAAAATAATAGTAAATTTTTTGAATTTTCTATAGTACAAACATCCTTTCTGTGCCTTTACTGATTACAACCTATTGATAAAAATAATGTCAACACTAACCAAATATGTCGAAGACCCTAATTTCTGTGCATGGGCCCTCGGCGATACATCTCTTGATAGTTATTGGGAGAAGTATCTTATTGAAAATAAAGATGAAAAAGAAAATATTGATTCTGCTAAAACTTTCGTGCAAAAAGTTGAGGTAAAAGAACCAAATTTTTCTGCTCAAAGAGAGAATGACCTTTGGGCCAAGATCGAAAGTAATGTTGTTACACCTCCAAAAGAAGTTAAATTAACTACGAATTGGTGGAGGTATGGAGCAGCTGTTATTGTTTTGGGTCTTGTGATCGCTTTTTACTACAGAAACTTTGTGCCAAGCCACCATACTGAGGTTGCTGATAGAGGAATTACGAAAAATGTTGTATTACCTGATGGTTCTACAGTAGATCTTAATTCTGATAGTAAAATCTCTTACAGTAGGCAAAAATGGGGTGAAGGACGTTACCTTGATTTACAAGGTGAAGCTTTTTTTAATGTCGAAAAAGGTAATATTTTTCAGGTATCTACGGAACTTGGGTCTGTTACTGTATTAGGAACTAGTTTTAACATCTACGCTCGTGATAAGAAATGGATTATAAGCTGTTATACAGGTAAAGTATTAGTTGCTGATAGAAATGGAAAAGAAATTATTCTTTCTAAAGGTGATGAGGCTGAATATGTGAACAATGGCTTTGTACATGTAGATCATTACAACCAAGAACCTACTTGGAAAAAGGGTGTTTTTAATTACGAAAATGCCAGTTTAGAAAAGGTTTTTGAAGAGATACAAAGACAATTTGATGTTCGCGTTATTTACAAAAATCCTTCTATTGGCAATATGAAGTTTACAGGTACTATAACTACCTCGTCTTTAAAAACTTCTTTAGAGGTAATAGCAAAAACAATGGGCGTTAATTATAAAATAAATAACAAAGAGGTTGAAGTATCTTTATAAGAAAATACTCTTTCTCTCTTCTCTGTTTTTATTTATAATTACAGTAAATGCTTCAGCACAAGAAGAGTTCTTTTCTGCAGAATACAAGCAGAAACCTCTTCGTGATGCCCTAAAAGAAATAGAAACTACTTTTAAAGTTTATCTTTCGTTTAGTGATAATGCTATAAAAAATAAAACTGTATCTGCTTCTATTTCAAATGCTACACTTGATAAGACGCTTGTTCAAGTATTAGCAGGAACCTCATTAAGTTATGAAATTCTTGAAGAGCAATTTATTGTAATCAAGAAGCCAGTATTTATCAAAAAGACAATACAAGGCACCATAATAGATGATGAGGATGAACCCCTGCCGTATGCAACAATCTTAGCATCTCCATCAAACTTCTATGCCGTTTCTAAAGAAGATGGTTCTTTTCAAATTAAGCTAACAACAGAAGATACTATTACATTTCAGTTTTTAGGATATCAACATATAAAAATGCCTGTAAAAGACATTAATACTGATAATCCTATTGAAGTCAAACTACAACGTGATAGCCAAAAACTTCCAGAATTAGTTTATGAGCAACAATTAAATAATGTTACTTCTTTAATTGATGCACAAAGCAAAGGTAAAAATGTAAAAAATTCAGGGATTGGAAATCTTCCAATGTCTAGTCAAACTGATGTTTATTATGCATTACGTTTGTTACCTGGAGTTAGTACAACTGGTTTATCTTCTGCTTTAGAAGTTAGAGGTGGAGAATCTGACCAGAACCTTACTTTAATTGATAATTACCCAATGTACCAACTAGACCATTATTTTGGTTTAGAAAGTGTGATCAACCCAGATGTAACATCAAGTGCTACTTTATATGCAGGTGGCTATGATTGTTTATATGGAGCAAGGGTCTCTAGCATCTTAGATATTGGATTAAAAGATCCTCCTTTGTACCATACAGAAGGGAATGTTGGTGTTAGTTTACTTGGTTATAAAGGTTATCTTTCTACCCCTATCATTAAAGGGAAATTAGCTGTTTATGGTACTTATAGACAGTACCATGGTGCAATAGAAAAATACTTATACGATAGAGCCGAGGTAAATGGTACTGTAGATCAAAACTCTCCTGTAGAAAGTAAAGGTGATGTAAATATCATCTCTCAAAATATTACACCAGATATAGAATACCACGATGCTAATGCTAAGGTGGTCTACCAAATCAATACAACAAACCAAATTTCTGCTAGTTATTTAAACTCTCAGGATAATTACTCATCATCATATCAATTAGTTCCTACTAAAAAAGGACCTAATGGACGCGTTCCGCCCCCACTTACAAATTCAGATGACCGTTCTTGGACTAATAATGCTTTTGCTTTAAACTGGAATGGTCAGTTTGCTAAATGGAATTCACATGTTTATGCCACTTTCTCAGAAAATATTAGAAACCGTCATAAGATTTCTCATGTAAGAGATAGTGCAACGGTTATTAAACGACCAAGAAAGCTTGTTACGATATCTAACCAAAAATTTAGAGATATTAGTGTTCATTCAGACCAACAAATTTTCCTAAATCATGGTAGACTTGATGTTGGTACTGTATACACTAATTATTATGTGGTGAAAGAACTTATTCCTACATCTTTCTTTTCTAATGAGATTGATAGCCTTACTAAATCAAATACTTTAGGTGTTTACGGACAATTTAATTTCCTTTTAGGAAAGCTTGCACTTACAGCAGGAAGTAGAGTTTGGTATTATCAACCTTCTAACAAAGCTTATATCGCTCCTCGAATTCAAGGAACTTATAATCTAGATAGTGATCAAAATTATAGTTTAAAGTTTTCAATGGGCAGATATTATCAATTTATAAGAGAATTATCTGATGAATTGACTTACGATGCTTATTGGATTATTTCTGATGGCGAAGGCATACCTATTATTACGTCTAATCATTTCATTGGTGGGGGAACGGCCAAATTTGGTAAACACAGTATAGATATTGAAGGGTATTATAAACAAAGTACAGGCGAAATGTCTGATCTTATCTATAGAAACCCTGTTTTTTACCATAAGTATATTGGCAATGGGAAATCTTACGGTATTGATGTTATTTATGAATTTAACACCAAAAGGTTCTATAATTATATTAGCTATGGGTATAATAACTACTTGAAGGAATATACTCAACAAGAAACCGAGAAAAAAAGAACGCATATTTTACAGCTTGCTAGTATGTACAAAAGGAAACGCTGGAAAGTTGGTATAACATGGGTTTTAAAAGATACTGAATACTCATTCAATAATCTGATTCCTGAAAGTAGAGGTCCTAACATTGAAAACAATTCTATCGAACCTTACGAGATACCTCTTTACCATAGATTAGATTTTTCTTCTGAATATAATTTTAGAATAGGAAAAAGAATGAAAGGTGAAGTAGTATTGACAATCTATGATTTATACAATCAGAAAAATACAGAAGAAAGACAAGTTACAGAGGTTGGACCAAACGAATCTAATGCTTACGATTATATATTAACTGATGTGTCTCAACTAGGTATTCTTCCTAACGTATCTTTTAACCTAATTTTTTAAAAGGATTTTAGCACAAAATCACTTTTCATTACTTTTTTATTTAAAAAATTTAACATTAATATTCTAATAATTTGAATAAATATTAGAACATAGTATTTTTGCTAATAAGAATTGACAACTGTGTATGTATTAATATGTGACAAGAACTACCTCAAAATATCAAATAGTCAATTCTTGGAAAAACACATTTAAAAGATGGTGTTTTTTTACTACTTATAAAGCAATAATTATTAAATGATGATGAAAGACCAAAGTTATCTCTATCCAGAAAATTCACCTCAAGCAAACATTAACAGAAAAAAAACGACGTTAATGGAACAAGGTTGGAATGAATCAGTGGACATCTATGTCGGAAGACTAAAAAAAATGCTAGTAGACAGTCAGAAGTACATTGATAAACTTCATAAAACTGTATATGACAAGAATCACAAACTAAATGATATGCAAAATCATATCTATTTTCTTGAAGATGAACTGTATGCTTTAAACGACAGTTTACCAAAAGAAGAAGAACAGCAACCTCAAGAAGAACTAACTTTCTAGAGAATGTTTTAAAAAAAGGATCTTACAATGTAACTTAGCATTGTAAGATTTTTTTTATTCCATCGAATTCGTAATCACACCGCCAACCCTTTCAATTTTTTATACAATCAATAACACTATAAATAAACGGGAGCCTTACTTAGATTACGATATTTAAACCATAACTAAATAATGAAAAAACGATTATTACTTTTAATCGGGTTAATGTGCCTATCATTTGCAAATACCTTTGCACAGACTAAAGAAATCAGTTTAGAAAACATCTGGGCAGAATATAAATTCTATCCCAAGTCGGTAAATGCCGTACGTTGGATGAAAGCTGGTCAGTTTTATACAAAGCTGAACTCAAATAAAATTATTAAGAACGATGTTACAACTGGTAAAGAAGTTGAAACAATCTTAGACGGCTCTACTCTTTCTCCTCAGGTTTCTATTGGAGATTATGTATTTTCTGCTGATGAAAAACAAGTATTATTAATGACTGAGAAGGAATCTATTTACCGTAGATCTTTTAAAGCAGAATATTATGTTTATGATTTTATATCTAAGAAACTCTCTAAGCTTTCTGAAAATGGCAAACAATCTTATGCTACTTTTTCTCCTGATGGTAAGAAGGTTGCTTTTGCTAGAGAAAACAATATGTTTGTTGTAGACTTATCTTCTATGGAAGAAACTCAACTAACTACAGACGGAAAGTTTAATCACATTATTAATGGTAGTGCTGATTGGGTGTATGAAGAAGAATTCTCTATGGCGAAAGCTTTTTTCTGGGCTCCTGATAGTAAGAAAATTGCTTATCAAACTTTTAATGAGACTGAAGTACCAGAATACAATATGCAGATATGGGGTAACCTTTATCCTCAAGATTACAAATTTAAATACCCTAAAGCAGGTGAGAAAAATTCTGTAGTTTCTGTATCAATTATTGATCTTGAAAATAACAACACACACAAATCTGTTGATATAGGTAACGAAACGGACATTTATATTCCAAGAGTACAATGGACTGCTGATGCAGCTGTATTATCTATTATTAGAATGAACCGTCTTCAGAATAAATTAGAAATTCTACATGCTAATGCTACAAGTGGTGAGAGCAAAGTGGTACTTTCTGAACAAAATAAGACGTATGTAGATATGGATTATTGTGATGACCTTACTTATTTAAAAGATGGTAAGCACTTTATTTATACTTCTGAAGTGAGTGGATACAAACACATCTACTTATATACTGTTGAAGGTAAAATGGTACGCCAAATAACAAATGGCGAATGGGAAGTGAGCGAATTAGTTGGTATTAACGAAGCAAGTAAGAAAGCTGTTATTTACTATATTTCTAATGAGGTTGCTTCTTTAGATAGAGATTTCTATGCTATTGATATTTATGGTAAAAAGAAAACTCGCTTATCAACTAAAAATGGTCAGACTCATGTAAATATGAGTAATGATTTCAGTTATTATATTAGTAAACACAGTAGTTCTGAAGAAGTAGCAACAACGTCATTGTATAAAACAAAGAAAAATCAGTTGATTAAAGTTTTAGAAGACAATGCTGCTTTTAAAGAGTTAATTGCTGAATATGGATTTGTTGGAAAAGAACACTTCACATTTACTACGGAAGATGACATTGAGTTATATGGGTATATGCTAAAACCAGCAAATTTTGATGCTGCTAAGAAATACCCTGTATTAATGTTTCAGTACAGTGGTCCGGGATCTAATCAAGTTGCAAATTCTTGGGGTGGCGGAAACTTTGCATGGCATCAAATGTTAACTCAAAAAGGATACATTGTTTGTGTTGTTGATGGTAGAGGAACTGGTTCTAGAGGTAAAGAATTTAAACATTCTACATATGCTCAATTAGGAAAATTAGAAGCTCTTGATCAAATTCAGACTGCAAAATGGTTAGGAAAACAAAACTATGTTGATGCCGGAAGAATTGGTATTTGGGGATGGAGTTTTGGTGGTTACATGACCTCTTTATGTATGTTTACTGGTGCTGATTACTTTAAAATGGGTATAGCTGTAGCTCCTGTAACTACTTGGAGATATTACGATTCTATATATACTGAGCGTTATTTAAAAACTCCTCAAGATAACCCTACAGGATATGATGACAATTCTCCTATACATCATACAGATAAATTGAAAGGGAAGTTCTTATTAATTCATGGTACTGGAGATGATAATGTTCATGTTCAGAATGCTATAGACTTATCGAATGCGTTAATCAAATCTGGTAAACAATTTAATGAATTCTTCTACCCTAACCGTAATCATGGTATCTACGGAGGGAATACTAGACTTCATTTATATGTTCAAATGACAAATTTTGTGATGGATAATTTATAAGTCTATCATTTTTAAAATAACAAAAGCCTTGTATTTCAATTACTGAATTACAAGGCTTTTTTGATGCGATTATTAAAATCACTCTCAGAATTTATACTAGAGAATGGGAAATATTTTGATGTTATTTCCCATTCTTATATTTATTATTAACTAGCACTCACATCTACATAATCTCCACCTAAAGCAAGGTATAGATTAATACGTTGAGAAATTTTTTGATACTTTAAATTCAACTGATTTGTTCCTTCATTTAACAATTGAAGCTGTTTTTGAAGTAACGTAAACATGTTCTCGTTACCAATTTTATATTGTAACTCAGACAACTCGTATGTACGTTCTAAGTTTTGTAAAGCAATTGATGATTGCTCAAAGCGACCTTCAACTGCATCAATTCCATTTAAGCTTGTCTCTACTTCACTTAAAGCATTTAAATACGATTTTGCATAATATAAAACAGCTTGTTTCTGATTTTCATCTTGAATTGCAATATTTGCCTTAATTGCACCCCAACTAAAAATTGGTGTTGTAAGGCTTGCTCCTAAAGAGAAAATTGGATTCGATAAATGCATCATTCCTTGTAAAGTAGAGTTAACCCCTCCAAAAGAAGAATTGATACTTACTTTTGGCCAACGTGCGGCTTTGGCTACTTCTTTATTATAAAAAGCTTGTTGTACTGAGTACTGGCTAATCATAATCTCAGGACGATTTTCTAACATACTCATTGGTAAGTTTTCTGGCACTTCCATTTCTATTTCTGGTAATGCTGCAGCTACTTCAATTTCTCCTTTAGGGTATCTACCTACAAGAAGTTCAATGGAACGTTTTGTATCTTTTTCAACTTGTTCAAGTTCAACTAATTTTTCTCTAAACTTAGCCTCTTGAGCATTCATTTGTAAAACATCAGATTCTTTAGCTGCTCCAATAGCAAAACGAGCTTCGTTTAAAGATGTCATCTTTTCAGTAGCTTCGATTGCTTGGTTTACTAAATCTTTTTGCTGCTTTATAAACACTGCAGTGTACCAAGCTTTAGCAATTGATGCTGCCAATACTTGTTCTAATTTCTGCTGTGCATATTCTGCAGAATAAATCATCGTTTCTGTACCTTTTTTAGCATAACGAAGCTTACCCCATAAATCTGCTTCCCACGACATATTTACCATTCCATAACCTGGAGCTGCACCTTGAGTAGGGAAATTATAGCCTGCAGTACCTCCTGCACCAATAATTGGTAACAATCGAGATTTAGCTATTTTCAAACCTTTATTTGCCTGTTCTATTCTAGAAGCTGCAATATTAATATCTGCATTATACTTGTATCCTTCAGCAATGATTGAGTCTATTTCAGCGGTTTCCCATTCTTTTGCCCAAGAAAGATCTACTTGTGCAGAATCCATTTCCTGAAATACCCAATCATTAGGTATTTTCATATTTTCTAATGCAGTATTGTCTTCTTTAATTTTATCTGACGTTGGTGCATCTTTCAGTTTGATACATCCACTAAAAGCTAAAGTAGCTCCAAGTGTCAATGCTAATTTGGTTAATAACTTCATGAGATAATCGATTGATATATTAGTGAGCTTTTAAAATCAGATAGTTCACCTTAGCAGAAAGTCTAATCATAACTTTACGAATGATATAGAAAGGCTCTAAAGTTGATGTATAAACCGCTACAGAACCATTAGCTCCCATTGGAATATGTGCATCTTCATTTGTAGTGAATTTCACTAAATACTTTCCTCTTTTCTGTAAGTCTTGATCAACTTGAGGTACTTTACCACTTGGTAATAACTGACCTCTACTCGATGCCCAAACTACTGATTCTACTTTTGCTGGTATAATTTCTCCAGGACGAGTTACGAATGTCAAATCAACCTCATTACCCTCTTGGATTTTGTGTAATTCATTCTGATCAAAAGATGCCATTATATTCTGACGTCCTTCTACTAATGTCATTAAGTCTGTTAATGGCAGTGCCATTGCTCCAGGTCTTAACTGTAAATTGACAACCATTGCATCTAAAGGTGCTTTAACAATGGTTTGTTCTAAATCCCATTCTGCTTTCTCTAGTTTAGCAACTAACTCTGCAACAGAAACTTGTTTACCGTTATATTCTGCACGAATATTTGCTAAAATAGAAGCCTCTTGTGCTTTAATTTGTGCCAATTGTGCATCTAATTGTTTCACATTATTTTCTGCCTGCTCTAAATCAAATCGGTTTCCTGCACCAGCATCTACCAATTCTTGAAACTGACTTTCACGTGTTCTAGCTAAATCTAATTGTGCTTCAATTGCTCTTCTAGATGCTTGTAATGCTTCTACATTTTTATATTGAACGCTTACTGCAGCTTCTGCTTTTTTGATTGAAGCTTTTAAACCTGAAATCTGAGCTAAAAATGGTTCTTGTTCTATTACAAAAAGAGTATCTCCTTTGTTTACTCTAGAGTTTTCTTGTACTAGTACATCTTGTACTCTACCTCTTACATTGGCTTTTATCTGAACGGTTTTGTTATAAACACGAACATCATCCGAAGAAGGCATAAATATGTTCATTGCTAGAATTAAACCTGTTATTCCAACAACTGGGATAATAAATACAATTAGCTTAGATGTAGTATTCCATGCTAACAATTTAAATTTTATAAATACTAGCCAAACAATTAGGCAATAAACGATTAATATTAAATCTACCATGATTATTAATGAATATATTGTATAGTAATTTTATTAGTATGTAGTAGAATGAGTTGTTTTTATGCTACCTCTGTTTCTTTTATTTCCTTCTGGATTTCATCATCAGAATCATCTGCATTTACACCAAATTCTTTAATATCTGTAACGTGAACTTGATGTGGATTAGAATATGCCCAGATTAATGCAACTGGCCATAACATACCTCCCATAATTAAAGACAACAAACACATAATATGAATAGAATCAGCTTGAGGATGATTTCTCTTTTTAGCAATTTCTTCTGGAATAACATGAATCTTCCAGAATACAATAGCACCAACTACAGGTACTACACAAATTACTACCCATGACATAATATCAGCTATTGTATTTACCTTGTCAGGACTTACCATTGCGAAAGCATTTGTAGGTAGTATCATCAAAGCATACATTAAAAACATAAAGGAGAACGATATTTTCTTTTTCATTTCAGATTTAGTTAAAACTTGTCCAACTCAAAAGAGTAGTATATTAAATTTTAGAAAGAATTTCGTTTCAAAACAGGTAGTTTTCTTGTTCATGTATTAACAAAAACTATTGATATGTTCTTTTAAACATGAGCTCTACCAATTTTTAAAATTACTAAATCAATCAACTGTTTTTCTGATGATTAATAATCTATAATTCAAATATAGTTTATCATCTAACAAATAAATTATTTGAAAATACATTATTAATTATGCAATTGTTCACTTATATTTTATTCACAGATAGTTAAACTTGTTATTGATTTATGTCATTAAAACAGCACGAAAAAAAACCACTACAGTGACACACGTCACCATAATGGTTTTATTTCAATAATAAAATTCTGTATTATTTTTGTTTTTTTCAGTAAAAGGTATGCTTTTTATAAAAATCTATGCATATAACTGACATGGTATTAGCTTAAACTATCGCGATTATACCCTTTTCTATATTCTGTTGGTGTTACACCAATTTCTTTTTTAAATCTGTTTGTGAAATGAGGAATTGATTGATATCCAACCCTATTAGCAATATCAGCAATAGGAAGTTCTGTTGTCACTAATAAAGATTGAGATTTTTTTAGTCTTAGGTGTTTAATGTAATCATACATAGAATATTTGAAATACTTTTTAAATAAACCATGAAGCTTAGTTTTTGAATAACCTATCTTTTTACATAGGTCTTCGACTGTAATTTCTTTGTCAAGATTTAATTTGATATATGCATCTAACTCATCTAATTCTTTTTGTATTTCTACACTAAAAGAATATTTATTTTGTTGATCCTCGTTAGAAACAATTTGATATAAAATATCTGCTACGATAATAAGTACCAATCCTTTATACACTGGCTTGGTAATTTCTGGAGCATAGTCTTTAAACATTAATTGCTCTAAAGTTTCTTGATGTGATAATCCATAAGGTAAAGTCGATAGCACTGCTCTATCAGAATAAAGGCCATCATTAAACTTAGGATGTTTTTTAAAAAAATCTTTAAAGTTTCTTTTCAACCAATCAAATTTGATTTCAATTGCCATAAAACTCCTAGGTTCTCCTTTAATAAAGCGACCAATTATTGTCGAATTATCAGTGTACATCAGTACTTGCTTACTCTGTTCAATTACTAATTGAGGTTGTTCTAAAAATACTGTTCCTTTTGGGTATCCTTGAAAAGAAAAATCAAGAATTAAAGAAGAGGACACTTTTCTAGGTTCTTCTTTAAATGATACATCTTGTTTAAGGTTAAAATTTAAACCTCTGATAATAATACCGTCCTCAATAGTTTTATAAAAAACATCACCCTTGCCTACTTCATTATCAAAAATGAAAGTGTCTTGTCCTTCTTCTAGGTTTACATGCAAGATTTTAGCAATTGTAAAAAGCCACTCGGTCCTATCTTTTATAGTTACATCAATCATATAATTTTACTGCATAATAATTAAATATTAAAATAAATGATTTATATGATAACATCGTTATAAAAGGGTGATTCGCTAGTTTAATATGCAAAAAATTAAAAAAGCACAAACAAAAAACTCCTTCTCAGTTATAACCAAGAAGGAGTTTATTAATTTTTATATAGACAAAACTACACTGCTTCTACCTCAGATAATAAATACTCTTTGAATAATTTAAAATCGACAGGTAATAAAGTAGCTACTTTTGGTCTATCAATAATATCTTGAAGACGTTGAGGAATTTCAATCTTTTGGTTGATAACCGGCTCAACGATTTCTACAAACTTAACAGGGTGAGCTGTTGCTAAGAATACACCTGCTGTTTTCTTACCAAGTCCGCCTTGTTCTTTAATATAATCTTGTAAAGCTTGGTACCCAATTGCTGAGTGAGGACACATTACGTATCCAGTCTCATCAAATACCGCTTTCATTGTTTTTTTTGTCTCTTCGTCGTTAAAATAAGCACCAGATACCTTCTTCGTTAATTTCTCAAAAGAGTTACCATTTAACTCTAATAAACGAGGAAAGTTACTTGGGTTACCCACATCCATAGCATTAGAAATTGTTGCTGTAGATGGTTTTGGTTGGAAAATTTCCGTTTTTAAATAAACAGGAACTACTTTGTTAGCATTAGTAGCGGCAATAAAGTTTTCCACTTTAAGTCCCATTCTATTTGCTATTAAGCCACCGCATAAATTACCAAAGTTACCACTTGGTGTACAGAATACTACTTTTTTAAAGCCCTCTCTCTTTAATTGAGCAAAAGCATTAAAATAATAGAACGACTGAGGAATCAATCGGCTAATATTTATAGAGTTGGCAGATGTTAAATTTAAAGCCTCACTTAATTCTCTATCTAGGAATGCTTCTTTTACCAATTTTTGGCAATCATCAAACGTTCCTTCAATTTCGACAGCTTTAATATTTCCGCCATTCGTTGTCAGTTGTTGTTCTTGTATAGGGCTTACTTTTCCTTTAGGGTAAAGGATAGTAACTTGAATGCCCTCAACACCAAAGAAACCTTGTGCTACTGCACTACCTGTATCTCCAGATGTTGCAACAAGAATATGTAATTTTTCTCCTTTCTCTAAGAAGTAAGCCATTAAACGAGACATAAAACGAGCACCAAAATCTTTGAATGCTAACGTTGGTCCGTGAAATAATTCTAGAGAATAAATTTGATCTACTACTTTTACGATTGGAGCATCAAAATTTACAGCTTCGTCTACAATTTTACGAATTTCTTCTGTAGGCACATCTTCTCCTAACAATGCATTTGTTACTTCAAATGCAATATCTTGAAAAGACATTTCTCCAATGTTATCAAAAAAGCTTTGAGGCAACTTTGCAATTTGCTCAGGCATATATAAACCATTGTCCTCTGGTAAACCTTTGAAGAGTGCTTTTTTTAAGCTAGCTTCTTCTGCTTGTCGTTTAGTACTATAATAGATCATCTTACTTCTCGTTTTCTCTCTTCACTTTGATATATCCGTAAAAGATAATCGTGTTTTATTGAAAATATTACAAGCAAATATACTCATTTTATGAAAAATCTCAATAAAAGTGGTGATTTCAAGTGCTATTTATAATGATTTACCTCCTTTTACTGTTATTATTTTTTGTATTTTTGAAATATCTCACAAAATGATAACAAATTGTTGTATTCCTCATTATGATGAAAAACTTATCCTTACTACTGTTAATTCTTCTAACATTCACAATTCAAGATACCTATGCAAAAAAGATTGCTTTAATTATAGGTATAGATAAATATGTTCCTGATAATCCATCATCAGAAACTATTACATGGCGAAATTTAAATGGTGCTGTTAGAGATGCTAATGCTATGTCTAACGTATTAAAATGTAAATATCAGTTTGATGAAATTAAGTTATTAGACACGCCTGAACAAACAACTACAGCAGGTTTAAAAGCTGCATTTAAATGGTTAACAAATAATACTAATCCAGATGATGTTGTATTTTTCTATTATGCGGGTCATGGATCTCAGGTAGAAAATAGTCAACATTTTGAGGCAGATAAAACACAAGAGTGTATTGTTCCTTCGGATGCTTATAAAGGCGAACAAAGCTACATACTCGATACAGAATTAAATGCTTTTCTTTTAAGCCTAACTGATAAAAAAGCAGTTGTTACAGCTATTTTTGATAGTTGCCATAGTGGTTCTGTAAGTAGAAATGCAATTACTGCTGCCACACCCGTATCTAGAAGTTTAAACCATAAGTTTCCTGATATTAAAACAACTGTACCTAAAACAATACCACCAGCAACAAGAGGTGCTTTAATTATCTCTGCTGCACAAAATAACGAGACTGCTTCTGAAACAGTAAATACAGAAGGATTACCTCAAGGAGCTTTTACAGATGCATTTTTACAAGCAATAAATACTTCTTCTTCTGTAGAGGATGTTGCTACATTAGAAAAGAGAATCCGTTCTTTGTTACGCTTTAGTGGTAAAGTACAAACACCTACTTTTGAAGGACAAGAAGATAGAATGACTAAATCTTTATTTGGTGGTGCTGCAACAGGTTCTGACAATCCTCTTCTTTTTGTTGAAAAAATTGATGCTACTACTGGTGAGTTGAAGTTGTTAGGGGGTGCTGCTTTAAAAATTAGCAAAGGAACAACACTTAAAAACGATAAAGGAATTGAATTAGAAATATCTTCTTTAGATGGCATGACCAACTCTTACGCTAAAGTTACTTCTGGCGATTTAGAGGGAATTAAAGAAGGTGATGCTTTTGAGGTTAAAGTTTGGTCGCATCCAAGTAGACCTAATTTAGTAGTTTGGTCTGCTAAAAGTGATTTAGATGATGCTACAATTACTTCTTTAGGTAAAGAGTTAAGTAGCTTAAGTTCTTCTAAAATTCAATTAATTAAACCTTGGGAAGTGGGTACACACACACTTGCATATGATGAAGTTGCAAAAACATGGATTGTTTCTAATACATGTGGTAATCTTACTACCATCAATAAAATATCTGCAAATGAGGTTAAAAAGGCGATTGAATCAAGTGCTTGTAATGGAAATAGTACGGCTAAATTATTAGTCACATTACCGCTATCTTCTTCTCAGTATGATAAATTGTCTAAAGAATTATCTCAGACAGCTACAAAACTATCGGGTACGAGTGTAGATGCTTCTTATATCTTAAGCGGGTTTATCGCCGAAGGCAAATTAAAATATGCATGGACTTTACAATCTGCAAATGCACAATCTGATGAAGTAAAAACATTACCTTTATTCTCTGATCCCGTACCTGTAACTAAAGAGGCTTTCTCTTATACTTTACAAGATCAGGCGCAGAAAATTGGAGCTATTAAGAAATGGATGACACTGCATTCTCCTCCAAACATGGCCTTTCCATATGATCTGTGTCTACAAAATTTAGATGACAACTCTATTGTAGATGGAGGTAAAATATATGAAGGGCAAAACATGAGATTGGCTTTTAAAAAGAACCCTGCCTTATTTGAAAGATGGAAAAAGAAAAATATGTTCTTATATGTCTTCATGATTGATGACTCTGGAGCAATGCAATTATTATTACCTTTTGATTTTTCAGACAATAAATCTGATAATATTTTAGAGGGATACGAAAAAGATGTTGTTCCTGTAAACCTTGAAGGTAATTTTATAGAATTTACTGTTGAAGGTACTGGGGTTGATAAAATGTTCTTATTAGCCTCTGAAGAAGCTATTCCAAATCCAGAACAATTATTTAATGTACATGGAGTAAGATCTACTAGATCTGCAGCTAGTTCTGACCCATTAATGAGCTTACTTTCTAGTATTAATTCTAATACTAGAGGGCTATCTATGAAACCTAGAAAAGTAAAAACAGTTTGGAGTATTAGCTCTAAAACTTTTGAATCTACAATTACTGAATAAGTAAATGTTCATAATATATGAATAACGAAATTGATAAATATGTTACTACTATTGTAGCTTATTTTGATAACATAATGCCTCTAACAGATAACGAGAAAGAATTTGTTAGAGGCATTTGTGAAATTAAAAAGATAAGAAGAAGACAATACCTATCTCAGAGTGGCGATGTTGAAAAATACATGAACTTTATAGTAGAAGGTGCTCTAAAAATGTATTATGTTGATGATAACGGTAGCGAACACAATATGCAGTTTGCTATTGAAAACCATTGGATAAACGATATCAAAAGTTTTTATAAAGAACTTCCTTCGAGAATGGAAATTGAAGCTTTAGAAAATACTACTGTACTTCGGATATCTCTAGAAAATCTAAAAAAGCTATACGAAGAACACCCTAAGTTTAATCGTATTTTTAGAGTGTTATTAGAAAATGCTCATATGAATCTCCAAGATAGAGTCCTTGATAATATCAGTTTCTCTGCAAAGGAGAAGTATATTAACTTTTCTGAGAAATATCCTTACTTATTAAATAGAATATCCAATGTTCAGATTGCCTCTTTTTTAGGTATCACTCCTGAATTTCTTAGTAAGATTAGAAAGGAATTAAGTAAAAAATAAATGAAAAGGTTACCATAACGGTAGCCTTTTTTTGTTTAAAAGATTCATTATCAACCATCAGCTAATCACTCTTAAACTAGATTAAGATTTTTTCTTATTTCAGTTTATAAGTAGCTCCATAGAAAACCCACCACCTTTGTGATGTAATCAAAACGAAACTTGAATTCTAATAAAAAATTACAACAATGGAAATTATTAAATCATTATTTATAACCGTAACATTTATCATTATGTCACAAACAACAATTATTGCAGATAACACTAAGCCTGTTACTAACGAAAAGGCCGCAGTAACAAAACTACTTAAAGGGTATGAAAAAGCATTAAATGCTGGTGATACTCAAACTATAGTTGCGCTTTACTCTAAAGAAGGTATTTTTTATCCTACAACATTCCCTACTGCAACTGGAAGCGACCAACTTTCTATTGCTTACGACAATGTTTTTAAAATGATTCAATTAACTGTTGAATTCGATATTGAGGAAATTGTAATTAGAGATGATTATGCCTTTGCTAGAACACAATCTAAAGGTAAAACGTTGATTCATGCTAATGGCCAAACAGTTGAAGAAGCTAATAGAGAATTATTTATTCTAAAGAAGATTGACGGTGAATGGAAAATTGATCGTTATATGTTCAATAAATCAAAATAATTAAAAAAGCTCTTGGTGGTAATTTCTTTCCAAGAGCTTTTTTTAATTCAACGTAAAATAGAAAATTGAACCTTCTCCATAGATAGATTCAACCCATATATCTCCTCCATGGAGCTTAACAATTTTCTGACAATGTGCTAAACCTATTCCAGTTCCTTCAAAATCTTCTCTGTTATGTAATCTTTTAAAAATCTGAAATATTCTTTTAAAATATTCTTCTTTTATACCAATCCCATTGTCTCCTATTGAAAAGACTTTCTTACCATCCTCATTAACTGATAAATTAATTGATATTGTAAGTTGTTCATTCTTTTTTCTAAACTTAATTGCATTGCTAATTAAGTTTTGGAATAATAACCTAACTTCCATTCTATACCCTTTAATAACGGACATATCATTATTAACATTAAATACAGTTGAAGTTTCTTTAAGTAATAGTGAAAGATCTGATCTAATTTCATCAATCACATCAGCAATATCAATAGTAGTTACTTCATTCTCCTTTCCTGTCTTAGAAAAATCTAAAATTCCTGTAATCAAATTAGACATTCTTTGAGCAGATGCAGAAATATATTTTACAAATTGTTTCCCTGTAGTATCTAATTGATCTTGATAATTACTTTGTAATACATCTATACAATTAGACATATTTCTAAGAGGTTCCTGTAAATCATGAGATGCTGCGTAAACAAAATGTTCTAATTCTTGCGTACGCTCAATAACCTTTTCTTCTAACTCATGATTTTTTTGAGATAATTCTTTTCTTAATTCAATAAGTTCTGATATATCCCTAAAACATGAGTTACTATACAAAACATTTCCTTTCTCATCTTTTACTGCTTTTGTATTTAAAAGAACATCTATAACTTTTTCATCTTTGGTTAATAGCTTAAGTTCTACATTCTTTAAAATACCTGTTCTCATAAACTCTTTAAATTTCTCCTGTATGATACCAAAAGAATCAGGGTGAAAAAATTTAAAAACAGGAGACCCAATAATCTGACTCTTAGAATAGTTCATTCTTTCAGAAAAAGTCTGATTACAAAACTTAACGGTTTTATCATGAACATTTAATGATAAAAACATATCTGGAGATGTATCATATAAGTGAAAATATGATTGTTCATCGTTAGAAAGGTCACTATTTGGATCATTTAGTGCCTTTTGATTGTTAATTGAATTATTTTTCATAGCCTTTGGTCTCACAGTAAATACAATGTTATTAACAACTTAATAAACAAATAAAATAGATACCTGTAAAACTCCAAAAAATCACATTTCACGTAAGAATATAGTACAGAAAAGATTATTTCATGTAAATAGGAAAGTTAATTCTATAATTTTTGGAAAATTTCATCTAAAAAAACCTTAAGGTCTAAAAGAGAATTGTACTTAAACGTTTTTATATCAGGACATCCAGAAACCATTGCAGATGTTTTTTCTGATCTATGAAAACAAAAGGTTGGCTTTTTCATTTCAACTCCACGTCCTAATTCATACCCAACTCCTAAAGAAGGCACCGTCACCTCTGCAATAATAATATCTGATTCTATCAGCCAATTAAGATCTTGATCATGAATTTCTTTATCAGTAATCATTTTCTCTTGTAAATCCATCTGTCCAATATGTTCGGTTAATACATCACCATATTGCTGTAGGTGTGTTATAATTTCCGCATATAATTCTGCGTCTTCACGCCCTCCTCTTATTGCTCCTGAAAAGTATATTTTCATTTTAATTGAATATTTTAAAATTAGACAAGAATTAAATAAACGTATTTTAAAAAGATCATAAAAATAGCTAGTAATTATTCATTACTAGCTACTTATTACTACCAAATTGATATTAATTAATACTTACCGTATTTCATATAAGTTTCTAAATCTTTATCTCCTCTTCCAGATAAGTTTACAACAACTACATCTTCAGGTTTAAAATCCATTTTACCTAAAGCTGCAAATGCATGAGCTGATTCTACTGCAGGAATAATACCTTCAGATCTACTCAATTCAACACCAGCTTCCATTGCTTCCTCATCTGTAACATATTTAAACTGTGCCCTTCCAGACTCATATAAATAAGCATGAATAGGTCCAATTCCTGGGTAATCTAAACCAGCAGATATAGAATAAGGTTCAACTACCTGTCCGTCTTCTGTTTGCATTAGAATAGTTTTACTACCATGCAATACACCCGGTGTTCCTAATGCTGTTGTTGCTGCAGACTCACCAGATTCAACGCCTAAACCAGCAGCTTCTACCGCTATTAAATTTACATCTAACTCATCTAAATAATGGAAAAATGCACCTGCTGCATTACTTCCTCCACCTACACAAGCAATTACATAATCAGGATTTTCTTTTCCTTCTTTTTCTTTTAATTGCCATTTCATTTCCTCACTAATTACAGATTGGAATTTAGCAACCATATTTGGGTAAGGATGAGGTCCCACTACAGACCCAATAATATAATGTGTATCAGATGGGTTATTTATCCAATGACGCATAGCCTCATTGGTTGCATCTTTTAATGTTTTAGAACCACTAGTTGCCGGAATAACTGTAGCACCTAATAAACGCATACGTTCAACATTTGGCTTCTGACGTGCAATGTCAATTTCCCCCATGTAAACAATACATTCCATATTCATTAAAGCACAAACTGTTGCCGTAGCCACACCATGTTGGCCAGCACCTGTTTCTGCAATAATTTTCTTTTTATTTAAACGTTTAGCCAATAAAATCTGACCAATTGTATTATTTATCTTGTGTGCTCCTGTATGGTTAAGATCTTCTCTTTTAAGGTAAATCTTTGCACCATATTTATCAGATAACTTCTTTGCGAAATAAAGAGGAGTTGGACGACCAACATAGTCTTTTAATAATCCATCGAATTCCTCTTTAAACTTTGGGTCGGCAATCATTGCCTCATAATTATCCTTTAATTCTTTTACATTTGGGTAAAGCATTTCTGGAATATATGCTCCTCCAAATTGGCCATAATAGCCATTCTGATCTGGTTCTTGGTAAGTCATTTGTCTAATTATTTTTTGTTGATGGATTTCACCCAATCGCTTAATTCTGTAACCATTGCAATATCTTTCATTGCCGGCTCAATTTCAAACTTACTATTTACATCTATCCCTTTAAAAGGTAAATGATCTAAAATGGTAAGCTCTTTTATATTTTTTAAAGAAACTCCCCCACTTAAAATAAATGGCTTTGTGGAAGAATATTGTTTTAAAACTCCCCAATCAAATGTTTTTCCTGTCCCTCCATGTTTTGAACTTTTAGTATCGAACAAAAATGCATCTACATAGGGTTCGTAAGATTTCAAAGTTGAAAAATCGAATTCATCTTTAATACCAAAGACTTTAAAAATCTCATACCCTGCATCTTTAAGTATTCTACATATTTCAGGTGTTTCGCTTCCATGTAACTGTATCGTATCAAAATGATATTTCTTACTTTGTGAGAGTATTGTTTCTATTTCTTCATTTACAAATACACCCACTCGTTTAGTTGGAACGTCCCACTTTGTCTCTAAAAAAGAAACATCTTCATTTTCTATAAATCTACTTGACGGTGGGTACATTATAAAACCCATATAATCAGGAGATAATTTCAAAATATCATAAATATTTTCCCGATTACGCATTCCACATACTTTCCAATCAATTATAGAAACATCATCTTTTATACTACTCATCATATATCAATTAAAACAGTTACTCCGGTAATTAGACTTCAACTATAATAAATCTGTATATTTGATACCTACAGATTTATTATAGTATGAGACAATTGATACCTCTTATTTTATTAGCAACCTTATCTATAGGTTGTAATCAGCAGTTTTACGATAGAGAAAGATCTCTTGAATATAGTGCTGATAGTGCTTTTATAAATCAGGATAAACGATTACTCTGCCTTAGAGGAAATGCCTATTTTATTGATCCTGGGATTGAAATAAAAGCTGATTCCATAGACATAAGTCATAAATCTGGAAGAGTTACTGTTTATGGAAATGAAAACAGCCCTTCTGAAGTTTACATCAAACTAAATGATATAAAAGTATTAGGGAAATTTCTGATTCCAGGCTCTAAAGACAATTATTATAGAACAATAGACTACTATCCTCAATCTAATAGAATCAAATTCCACGCTAATAAAAAGCGTCTATTTTAATTATAATTGACTTATAAATTCTTTAGCAGCTTTAGATGGATTATTTGTCTTCATAAAGTTTTCACCTATTAAAAAGCCCTTATAACCATACTTCTTTAGCTCCTTTATATTTTCGATATTACTAATTCCGCTTTCAGAAACTTTTACGAATTCGTTCGGAATTAGTTCCGCAAGAATCTTAGAATTTTCAATACTTACCTCAAATGTTTTAAGATTACGGTTATTTACCCCAATTAAATCCATTTTATCACAAACGTGAGCTTCTAATTCTTCTTGGTTATGTACCTCTAGTAAAATTTGCATTCCTAAGTTTCTTGCAACCTCTGCATATTTTTTACTTTCTTCTGGTGTTAAGCAAGAGGCTATCAAAAGAATAAAATCAGCACCTATTGATTTTGCCTCAACAATTTGATATTCATCTACAATAAAATCTTTACGAATAATAGGAACAGGAGATACTGACCTTGCAGCCAATAGATCGTCTACGGTTCCTCCAAAAAATTCTTGATCTGTAAGAACAGACATTGCAGAAACACCTGCTTTAAAATAGCCTTCTGCTACATCAGAAACTTTTGCAGTACCATTAATTAATCCTTTAGACGGAGACTGTCTTTTAAACTCAGCAATAATTCCAGATTTATTAGGACTAGCAATCCATGCTTTGGCAGATACAGGTTCTTTGTCAAACAAAGGTCTAGCTTGAAGGTCTGCAAGAGATACTATTTCTTTTCTTGCTGCTACTTCAATCTTTTTATGTGCAACTATTTTATCTAAAATTGTCATATCAATAGATATTCTTTAAGAATTAATTAATTTTTTAAATGCATTTAATGCTGCTCCAGATTCTAAAGATTCTCTTGCTTGAGCTACACCTTCTTGAAAGGCTAAACCTTTACCTGTTGCAATTGCCACACCTGCATTTGCTAGAACAGCTTCTTGCTGAGGAAGTGTACCTTTATTTTCTAACACATCAGTAAATATTTTTGCTGATTCTGCAATAGTACCTCCTCCAAATAAAGATTCTTTAGTTTGATAATGTAATCCTAAGTCTTCTGGTTTTAATAACCGCTCACTTTCCTTTGTTATAATCTTAAAAGGTGATGTTAACGATATTTCGTCATATACATCTAATGAATGTAGTATTGCAAATTTTTTCTCTGTCTGTTGATATAAATACCCATACAAACGTGCAATTTCTAAACTAAATACACCTACAATCTGCTTATTTGGAAAAGATGGATTTACCATAGGTCCTAGCATATTAAAAAACGTTTTAACTCCTAATTCTCTACGAATTGGTGCCACATTTTTCATTGCTGGATGGAACAATGGAGCATGAATAAAACATATCCCTGCCTCTTCTAAATTTCTTCTTAACGTATCAACGTCATTTGTAAAATCATACCCAAAGTGTGCCATCAAATTAGATGAACCACATACAGAAGATACTCCATTATTACCGTGCTTAGCTACATTTTGACCTGCTCCGGCAACAATAAAAGAAGATAATGTTGATATATTAAATGTATCCTGACCGTCTCCACCCGTACCACAAAGGTCCATTGCGTCGAAGTCGTCTAAATCTATTCTTAAACACAATTCTAACATTGCATCTCTAAATCCTGTTAACTCTTCTACCGTAATACTTCGCATAGAGTATACTGTAAGAAATGCTGCTATCTGACTTGGATTAAAATCTCCTTGAGCCAATTTTGTTAGTGTCGCTTTAGCTTCTTGTTCAGATAATGACCCGTATTCAAAAAGTCTGTTTAGTATCTTTTTCATGGTAATTATTATAAGATTAACCTTGTACCCAATTTTTCAATATGTCCATTCCGTGTTCTGTTAAAACAGATTCTGGATGAAATTGAACTCCTTGCACATCAAACTTATTATGCTGTACAGCCATTACAAACCCATTTTCATCGCGAGCTGTAATCTTTAATTGAGTTCCAGCCAAGCTATCAGATTTAAGTACCCAAGAATGATAGTGCCCAATTTTAAAAGTATTTGGAATACCTTGAAATAATTTTGCTTCTGGAGTTACTACTTGAGCATTATCCTGAACACCATGTAAAGGATGATTGTTCTCTAATGTTGCTCCAAATGCTTCTCCAATAGCTTGATGCCCTAAACATACCCCTAAAATACTTTTTGTCTCTCCATAAGTTTTCAACAACTCAGGCATTATTCCTGCTTCCGAAGGAATACCAGGGCCTGGAGAAAGTAATATTTTATCGTATTTACCTACTTCTTTCAAAGTAATTTTATCGTTTCTATATATATCAACAGTTTGTCCTAATTCTCTTAGGTAATGTACCAAGTTGTACACAAACGAATCGTAATTATCAAGAACTAAAATTTTCATATCCTTCTGCTAAATTTTCTTCTCTGTATTAAATTAAAGTCCTTCGGCCATATCCAATGCTTTACGCAAAGCAGCCAATTTATTGTGTACTTCTTGTAGTTCACTCTCTTCTGAAGACTGAGCAACAACACCTGCACCCGCTCTGTAATGAAGCTTATTATCCAAGCTTAAAAACGAACGAATCATTATAGCGTGGTTAAAATCTCCATCGAAACTCATAAAACCAATAGCACCACCATAAAAACTACGACGAACATTTTCGTATTTATCAATTAACTCCATTGCTTTGTATTTTGGAGAACCTGATAAAGTACCAGCAGGAAAAGTATCAGCAACAACTCTTAAAGGATCGGTCCCTTCTGTTAATTGACCGTTTACTTTAGATACTAAGTGAATTAAATGAGAGTAATATTGAATTTCTTTAAAAACTTCAACTTTAACATTATTCCCGTTTCTACTCAAATCATTTCTAGCTAAATCAACTAGCATTACATGTTCTGAATTTTCTTTCGGATCATCATATAATTGTTGAGCTATTTCAGCATCTTTTTTATCATTACCTGTACGTTTAAAAGTACCTGCAATTGGATGTATCGTCGCTTGTTTATCTTTTACAATGATTTGTGCCTCTGGTGATGAGCCAAAGATTTTATATGTACCATAATCAAAATAAAATAAGTAAGGTGATGGGTTGATAGAACGCAGTGATCTATAAACATTAAACTCATCCCCCTGAAAATCTTGTTGATACCTTCTTGAAAGTACAATCTGAAAAACATCACCTCTAAAACAATGGTCTTTCCCTTTTTTAAGAACTTCTAAAAATTCTGAATCAGTAAAGTTTGTAGTTTCTTCACCTTCTCTTTTAAAATGATAGGCAGGAAAGTTTTTACTCTTTATTAAAGATTTTATCTCTTCAATTTTACTTTCAGAATTTTCTCCTTCAGGAATATGCTCAAAAATATGTAACTCATTCTTAAAATGATTAATTGCTATTACATATCTAAATGCTTGATATCTTATCTGAGGAATTTCAGTATCAACTTTATCAGCATCAAATTCAATTTCTTCAAAAGATTGAACTGCATCATAAGTCATGTAACCAAATAAGCCATGTGAGGCAAATTTTTGATTATCATTCTGCTTATATTCAAAAGATTTAGAAAATACCGATAACTCAGTTAGAGCTTCTTCATGAGAAGATAATTCTCTTTTATTTTCTTCTTTATTAGGATATTGAACTCTTAATAATTTATCGTGAACAGAAAATTCCGCAACAGGTTCACAACAAATAAATGAATAACTGTTGTCTGCTCCATGATAATCAGAACTTTCTAATAATAAGCTATTTGCAAATCTATCTCTTACCCTTAAATAAATACTTACTGGAGTAACAGTATCTGCAAGTAATTCTGCATGTGTGTTGATAAATCGATACATATTTTATAAAATCTATTAGTATAGTAATGTTAGAACATAAAAAAAGCCCACTGAGTGAATCAGCGAGCTTTTTAAAATCTATATTTTAAAATAAAGCCTGTACGCGGACAATCACTCAATTAGTTGAAACTGAGCGCCACCACCATGACTTTACGATATTTTTTTTTGTTTTTATCATTTCGCAATAAAACTAGGAATTAAGAATGAAATTCGCAATCAAATCTTAATTTTTATAGTAAACTACACTCAAATTAAATATTTTTTAGTCTAATACTTTCATATTTTCCACAATCCAATTACCATGTTCATTTTCAAATAATGAAATTGAAACATGAACACTATCTTTCTCTCCTTGTATTGGAATAACAAAATAGGCTTTTCCTTCTGTAGAATTATTTTCTATTTCTACTTTTCCTTCACTATCCCATTTATCAACACCCGTTATATCACCAACTCTTTTATGAATTAACGTACTTAATTTAATTTCTTTCAGAGCTTGATGGTAAGCAGGAGTTTCTTGAATTGATTCGAATGAAAAGTAAAAGATGATCATGAATAATACATACACACTACCTACAATTACACCTAATACTATAAGTTTTTTCTTCATTATTCTTTTGTAATTCTAATTGGGCAATTTAATCAAATGCTAAAAAGTAACTAATGACTTTAATTGAAAGTAAGATAAAATTGCTTTTAGATAAAAAAAGTTGCCTTACTTAATATAAGACAACTTTTTTATTCAACTTCTTAAGAAGATTCATTAGTCAAGATTATAAGCACAAAGCTTACCATCAACTACAGCAAATAAAATTCCTTGTTTTAATTCAATTTTATAAACAACTTTTCTATTACTACCTACTTCCATTCTATCCTCTTCTTTACCAGATTCCTTATTTACTTTTACAAATTGTAATAAGTCACCAGCTTCCGTTTTAGTACCTTCCATAAAGTAAATGTTTTTACCATCAGTCTCAGCTGTACCGTGTAACTCAGACTCTTTTTTTAGTTTATCTAAAGCATCAAATGCCGAATCACTAATGTCTGCTACTTTTTCCGCATTTTCAGGGCTCATGAATACGCCAAATTCTATATCATCAACTTCACCTCTTGCTCCTAAAACAGATGTTGTCATTGCTGTTGTTGTTAAAGCTGCTTTAAGTAACCTATCAGATGTTAGTTGTTTATAATAACCTTGTCCTAAAACATTTCCTTTGTCATCTAAACGTAAATACTCTTGCATTCCTGTTAGGAAATATCCATTACTTAAAACTTCAAACCCTAACATTTCTTTAGGTTTTTCAATATCAAGTTTGAGTTTTTCTAATTTCTTTTCAACTTTATTTGGATTAAATAAGTACAATTTCTTTTTATCCAAAACAGCTACAATATTTTTAGAGTTATTAAAAGCCACTTTATCAGTTTCTACTTTTGCAAACCATTTCTTTTTACCAGTTTCCTTGTTATAAAAACCAACACCTCTACCATGAACCATTAAAATTCCTTGTTCATACTCTCTTTTTATTACACCACCTTCAATATCTTCATCCATATCGAATTTAATAGGCTTTTTCCATAATTCGTCTCCATCTTTTGCAGAAACCATCATGATTTTATTTGCATAAAAAACCTCTAGCTCATCATTAGGTTTTTGATTAATAGTTTTAACATTATTAGCCTTAAATCCTTTTTTCCATCTCTGCTCACCAGTTTTGAAATCAAAAATATTTATACCAGATCCATAGTTTACTAAAAATTCTTCATCATTTACATTTTGAGCACTTCTAAAATTATCATCTAATTTTAATGATTTTTTCCATAGTGGCTTACCGTTCGATAAATCAACAGCAATAATTTTTTTCGATAACTTTGGGTTTACAGAAGTAGTTGATTTAAATCCAGAAGGAGCTTCCACAACTACTACAATATCTTCTGCATTATTTAGGAAAAATGAACCAGGGCTACATATAAATCTCCATTTCTCTTGTCCTGTTTTTCCATCAAAAAGGATTAACTCTTTCTTTTCTTTATAAATAATATCTCCATTCTTAGTAGTTTTAGGTACTAACGCTACACTAGGAATAGAAGATGTCTTATTCATTAACTGAGAAGTTGTAGAATATTTCCCTAAATCTTTTTGCCAAGCAACTTTTTTAGTATTTAGATCTATATTATACACCTTTCTTTGATTATCCTCAGTAACAACCTCTAAAATTGTAGAGTATGCTGCAGATAAAAAGTTACTTTTTAATACCTCTTTGTAGCTTCCTGCAGGAACAAGTATTTCACCTGTTGATACATTAACGATTTGTTGATCTATAGATACTAATGGTGAATTTGGTATTGGATCCCAAGATTTCTTTGCAAAAGCACTTAAACCTACATCTGCTCCAGCCATATCTGAGATATTACTAGCAGTATTTAACGCTTCATTAGTAGCATCTTTCTTTATTTTCCAAAGTGGCTTTTTATTTACAGGGTCTATTCCGTAATAAAATTTCGTTGTTTCTAAAACCGAAATTCCTGTAAATGCATGTGTAAAAATTTGTTTTTCTTTTCCTTCAATAGAGAAACTCCAATCAGAAGACCTTTGAGCATAGATAAGTAAACTCGTTAGTGCGAATAAAATAGTTAAAAAATACTTTTTCATTGTTGTAAATTAATAATAGTTACTTTGTCTTTTTTAGTTTTTATATAGCAGATACCTATTTAAAGAAGTTGATGGTTTGCTTATCTAAAACTAGTAATAAAACAATATCATCTAACAATAATTAAATTTAAATATTTACATTTATTAAAATAATTCACATTAAACTACAAATAACCCTATTATCAATATTTTAGAGATTAAATTATTACTTTTATAAGAAACTCTAGTACTTTCGTTTTCCATTATCACTTAAATGTATGATCCATACCAATCAACTTAAATTTACCTATCCAAAAGGGTCTGAAATAAGCTTTGAAAATTTTAATTTAGAAGCAGGTAACGAAATGCTTATAATTGGACCTTCTGGTTGCGGTAAAACAACATTGTTACACCTTATTGGAGGTTTACTACAACCAACTACAGGTGATATAATAATTAATAATAAGAATATTGCTCAGCTTAAAGGTCAAGAAATGGATAGTTTCCGTGGGAAGTACATTGGAATTATATTTCAAAAACCTCATTTTGCAAGAGCCCTAACGGTTGGAGAAAATCTATATTTTGCTCAGAAAGTTGGTGGAAATAAAATTGATAAGGAGAGAGTAAAAGAACTACTAAACAGACTTGGTATAATAAAACATATCGATCGTTCACCTCAACAAATGAGCGAGGGTGAAAAACAACGATTATCTGTTGCCATGGCTTTAATCAATAAGCCTTCTATATTACTTGCAGATGAACCTACTGCTAGTCTTGATGATACACATGCTACAGAAGTAATTAAACTTCTTCGGGAATTATCTTCTGAAGAAAATACTGCGTTAATTATTGTAACACATGATAGTAGGTTAAAAAACGAATTCAAAGAAAATATTTTGACGTTAAAGTCAATACAATAATATCATATGAACATCTTTAAGTTTGCTTGGAAAAACCTTTGGCACAAGCCAATGAGTACTGTATTAAACCTTGTACTTTTTGCTTTTGGAGTGAGTATTATATCTGCTTTATTACTAACTCAAGATTATTTCTCGAGTACATTAAAGAAAAATCAAGCAGGTATAGGCATGGTTATAGGTGCAAAAGGAAGCCCACTACAGCTTATCCTTTGTGCCATTTATCAAGTAGATACTCCTACCGGAAATATCTCTTTAAAAGATGCTAGTAGATTAAAAAAACATCCTCTTGTTGCTAAAGCCATACCACAGTCTTTAGGTGATAGTTTTAAAGGGCATAGAATTGTAGGTACAACCCATGAGTATGTAGATCTTTATAAAGGTAAATTAGCAGAAGGTAAATTATGGGGAGAACATACTCCTTTAGAAGTTACTATTGGAGCTGCTGCTGCAAAAAAACTGAATTTAAAAATTGGAGATGATTTCCATAGTTCTCATGGTATGAGTGAAGGAGGACACGATCATGAAGATGAACATTTTAAAATTGTTGGTATTTTAAAACCTACTGGAACTGTTATCGACCAATTACTATTAACTAGTTTAGAATCAATTTGGGATGTTCATAAACATTCAAGCAAGAGTAAAGCAAATTATGGTAACCTTTCTGATAAAAAAGAAGATACTCTTGATAAGCAAATTACAACAATGCTAATTAAATTTAGAAACCCAATGGGTGCTATTACACTCCCAAGAATGGTGAATGAGCAAACATCTATGCAAGCAGCTCTTCCTTCTTATGAAACCGCAAGACTATTATCTTTAGTGGAAAATGCTATTACTGCTTTACAATATTTAGCGATCGCAATAATTATTGTTTCTGGTTTGAGCATTTTTATTTCACTTTATAACTCATTAAAAGAACGTAAATATGAACTTGCGTACCTTAGATCTTTAGGTACTCCTCAATCTTATATTTTTGGATTATTATTGATAGAAGGTTTATTGTGCTCATTACTAGGATTTAGTATCGGTATTAGTATAAGTCATTTAAGTATCTTCATAGCTGCTAATCAAGTGGATACTTTGACAACATTAAATATTGGAGGAACTACCTTTGTTACAGGTGAAATCTATTTATTTGCAGGAACACTAATTGTTGGTTTCGTAGCATCAATAGTTCCAGCAATTCAAGCAGCAAAAACAAATATCTCTCAAGCTTTATCAGAATAAAATCATGAAATTATATTTTTTATCAATAATTACTTTCTTTTCTATTCATTGTACTGCTCAAAATACATCAACAGATGTTTGGAAAACATTAAGCCATGTTGAAATGGAAACATCAATGGATGAAACATTAGGCTTTGAAGTATCGGAACCCATTTTTGGTGGAGAAGTTGAAATGATAGATGGATCAATAATTACAATAAGTGGTTATATTCTACCAGTAGATAGTGAAAATGGCACAAGTATATTATCCTATATGCCTTTTGCTAATTGTTTTTTCTGTGGGAATGCTGGTCCTGAAACAGTAATAGAACTAGATATACCCAAAAAGCAAAGCTTGGTAAACAAAAAAGTTACGGTAAAGGGAAGGCTAAATTTAAATAGGGATGATTTTTATAGCTTGATTTATAAATTATCTGCAGCTAAAGTTATTGAGGTAGAAAATTAAATAGTACAAACTTTACTCGAACAATGGCTAGCTTGTCTGAGATTAATCAAATGACAAGCAATTAGTAATAAAGAAGCTACATAAGATGTTACCGCTAACCAAGTAGGTTCGTAACCCACATATTTAATTAACATTGTAACTGCATAAACCATATAAGAAATCCACATACCAACTTTTAAACTAGATGTATGTGTTTTTCTACTGGCAAACCAAACTGCAATTCCACTAATTGCAATCATAGAAAGATCTAATATCCCCCAGACGTCAATTTGGTGAGCATGATTGTGACTTTCATGAACATGAGACATTGCTGAACTCACGACAATAACACCAGATGTTAAGATACAATGAATTAAACAGAATAATGATCCTGTAAATCCAATCTGATCTGCGTATTGTGTTATTTTACCTTGAAGCCTTTTAATCATGCTACAAAATAAATGGTTCAAATTTAGAAATGCAAACATGTTGCAAATAACATCCAGTTGCAAATAGATAATAACTCTTAAACATCAACAAATCGTCATATATTCATCTTTTTTACCATTTATTTAGAATGAATATGTGAAGAAACTTGAAGATGACGAACTTTTATACAAAATTGCGGTTTCATTAGAAGTAGATTTATTCTAAATAAGACGAAAAAATGATTGACGTTGAACAACTTCGTAAAGAATTTCCCATCCTAAGTACTGAGGTAAACGGCCACCCATTAACCTATTTTGATAATGGTGCAACAAACCAAAAACCAAAAGTAGTTATTGATGCATTAGAGGAATATTATAAAGGATATAACTCTAATGTACACAGAGGAGCACATACTTTAGCAGATAAGGCTACCGGAGCATTTGAAGAAACTAGAACGTTACTTCAAAAGTTTATTAACGCAGCTAAGTCTGAGGAGATTATTTTTACAAGTGGTACAACTGAAGGAATCAATTTAGTAGCTCAAACTTATGGAAAGACAAACCTTTCTAAAGGAGATGAGATATTAGTTTCTACAATGGAACATCATTCTAATATTGTTCCTTGGCAATTAATTGCTGCAGAAAAAGGAGCTACAGTAAGACCTATTCCAATTTCTGATAAAGGTGAAATTATCTTTGAAGAATTTGAAAAAATGCTTTCTGATAAAGTGAAGATTGTTTCTGTTGTTCATGCTTCTAATGCTTTAGGAACAGTTAATCCTGTAGAAAAAATTATTGAAAGAGCACACGCATTTGGTGCTAAAGTACTGATTGACGGAGCGCAATCTGCAGCTCATTTACCTATAGATGTTCAAGAACTTGATTGTGATTTCTTTGTATCATCTGCTCATAAAATGTTTGGGCCTACAGGAATGGGTTTCTTATATGGAAAAGAAGCCATTTTGAATGATATGCCTCCGTATATGGGAGGTGGTGAAATGATTAAGGAAGTTTCTTTTGATGGCACTTCTTTCAATACATTGCCTTATAAATTTGAAGCGGGAACACCAAATATAGCAGATACTATTGCATTTGGTAAAGCTATTGAATTCATCAATAAGTGGGGCAAGGAAGAGATGGCTGCACATGAAGCTGCAATCCTTAAATATGCTACAGAAAAACTAAAAAAAGAAGTTCCTACTGCTAAAATAATTGGTGAAGCAGAAAACAAAGTTTGTGTTTTATCATTTATAATTGAGAATATTCATAACTATGATGTCGGTATGATGCTAGATGCTCGCGGTATTGCAGTAAGAACAGGACATCATTGTACACAGCCTCTTATGGCAAGATATGGCTTAGAAGGAACAATTAGAGCTTCTTTCTCTGCTTACAATACATTCGAAGAAGTGGATCGTTTTATAGAAGGGTTGGTACGTATTGTAAAAATGTTTGGTTAATAATTAAGGTGAAAGATTATGACAGTTGCAATAAAAAATATAGAAGAAGTTCAAAACGAAATTATTGATGATTTCGATTTACTAGATGGTGATAGAGAATCTACAATTTTCTACATTATGGAACTAGGACAAGAGTTACCTAAACTAGACGAACAATATATGATTGATGAAAACCTAATTAAAGGTTGTCAGTCTAAAGTTTGGTTAACTACAGATTTCCAAGAAGGACGAGTAATTTATTCTGCAGATAGTAATACTGATATTACTAAAGGTCTTATCAGTTTATTAATTCGTGTTTTAAATAACCGTACTCCTCAAGAAATCATAAATGCTGATTTATTCTTTTTCGAAAAAATCGGAATGAACGGTGTAATTGGTTCTCAAAGATCCAACGGATTTGCTTCAATGATTAAGCAAATGAAATTTTATGCTCTTGCTTACAGCGCTAAAAGCTAATCCTTTTTAAACAGAAATAGTACAGTCATGACTGAAGAAAATAAAGAAACAAGCCAACCTGTAAGCACAGAAGCTTTAAAAGAAAAGGTTGTTGAAGCTATAAAAACAGTTTACGATCCAGAGATACCTGTAGATGTATTCGAGCTAGGTTTAATTTATGACATTAATATAATTCCTCCTTTAAATAAGGTACACATATTAATGACTTTAACTACACCTTCTTGTCCTTCTGCAGAACAAATTCCTGGTGAAATTCAGTTAGCAGCAAAAGAAGTTGAGGGTGTTACAGATGTAGAAATTGAACTTACATTCGAACCTCCTTACACAACAGATATGATGTCTGATGAAGCAAAGTTAGAACTTGGCTTCATGTAAAATAGATTTATAAAATAATAATATAACAAACAATATGTATCCTGAACATTTAACTACTCCAATGAAAATGGAGTTAACAGACAATGGCTTTGCAGATTTAAAAACTGCTGCTCAAGTAGAAGAAGCTGTTGCTCAATCTGGCACTACTCTTTTAGTAATTAATTCTGTTTGCGGTTGTGCTGCTGGTACTTGTCGCCCAGGTGTTCTTCACGCTGTAGCTACATCTCCAAAAAAGCCTACGCATTTAACAACAGTTTTTGCAGGTGTAGACCCAGAAGCAGTTGCTAAAGCAAGAGAATTAATGTTACCTTATCCTCCTTCATCACCATCAATTGCTTTGTTCAAAGATGGCGAATTGGTTCACTTTGTAGAAAGACACCATATCGAAGGACGTTCTGCTGAAATGATTGCTGAACATTTAGTAGCTGTATTTGACGAATACGTAGACTAATTTTTAGTCCATTACATAAAAAAATCCCATTAGATTTATTTCTAATGGGATTTTTATTTGATTAAATTTTATTGATTATTTCACATTAAATTTAAACTGAATTCTTCTATTTTCATACCTTCCTTCTCTAGTTGCATTAGAAGCAATAGGTTCCATTTCTCCTTTACTTTTCACTGTAATTCGATTAGGATTTTCAATATCTTTAAAAAAGAATGCAATAGATTTAGCACGTTGTAAACCTAAGTAATCATTATATACTTCCGGACCTGTACTATCTGTATGCCCTGTAATCTGTAATGACTTATTCGAGTTTAAAATTAAGTAATCTTTGATCTCTTTTAAGATTTCATTTTCTTTTGCATCAAATGATTCTGATCCAAAAGGAAACTGAATAGTTAGATTTTCAATTCTTGATTCAAAAGCTAAATCTTCTGTAGATTTTGTAGTTGCTGATGCAACTTCTTCATTATCGTGGTTAGGATCATAATTTACATATCCATCTTCTGCAACTTGATCTTGGATGTACCTAAGATTAACAGTTGCATTGCTACCTACTTTAATTTTTGTAGAAAGCTGCTCTCTATTAATCCCATTATCTTCAAAGTATTTTAGAATTTCATTCGCTCTATCCAACCCATCTTGAGTTCCATCATGCGTTACAACCAATTCTAAATATGCACATTGTTTTAATTCCGATAATAATGATGCTAAAACACTTTCATGATCATTTACAAAATCATAAGATGCCTGATCGTAAGATACTGCACTACAATCTGAAGCCCTTGATACTATCTTCTTATATCCCTTTGGACGAATAATATATTCCATTCTATTATTTTTCCAATGTGTAAAAGAAGAGGCTATATAAAGTGGAAATTTAGATCCATAACCAATATTTTCACTAACAAGATTTTCTGAAGACATTCCTAATGTAGACAATGCTTCTAAAGTTTCCATTGTCTTTGTTTTTGATTCAAACTCTTGAACTAACTTGCTTTTAGAGTCATCAAAGTCTGAATGACCTACGATTTCAAAGCTATAATCTGGATATTTATCAGTAAACTCTTTAAATGCATTTAATTCAGATCTAGAAGTTGACATATTAATTTCAGAATCATCAAAATAAACATTAAAGAGTGGCTCTGATTTATTAAGGTCAAATCTCTGAAGATCATAAGTAATATCTAAAGTTACAGTTGGCTCTTTAAATGTATCAAAATCTATCCGATCAGATTTAAACATATAATCTTCAGCAGTTATTTCAATTCCATAATCTCCTGCACAACGGTGCATCCATTCAATTTTACCATCTTGAGATAGAATTACTTCTTCCTTCTCAACTTCTTGTGTCTTAATATTAATAAGCTTTACAGTCGCTTTTACCTTTCTATGATCAGAAGTGTTCACTTGAGTCGTTAAGAATAAAACCTTACGTCTATTGTGTTCATTATTTTTCACACAATAAATATCATAGCCACCCATTCCTTCTTCTCTAACAGAAGAAAAATAAGATTCAGAACCATCCGATGACATTACATAAAATAAGTCATCACTAGCAGAGTTTACAGGATATTTCAGTTGTTCTAATTCTCCTAGAGTACCTGATTTTAAATCAATGTCAACTCTAAAAACATCATAACCTCCAATACTATTATGTCCTTGAGAGCTAAAATATAGAGTTTTACCATTTGGATGGATATAAGGTGACTCTTCATTTAAAGAAGTATTAATCTTATTTCCCATATTCTGAGGCATAGCCCATTCTCCATTAGGAAGCTTTCTAATGATATATAAATCTTGCATTCCTTGAGAACCTTCTCCTTCTCTGTTACTAGTGAAAATTATCACATTCCCATCACTAGACATACTCATATGCGTTTCCATAGCACCTGAGTTTATTGGTGCAGAAACAGGTTGAGGTTCTGTCCAAGTACCATTATTATTATGAACTTCGTAGATATCACCAGGGTTATTAGTACTAGCACCAACACTCCTATAAAGAAATAATTGTTTACCATCAGATGATAATGCAATTGCAGCATCGTGTTCATCTGTATTAATTTCTTTAAATTCTTTTGGAGTACCCCAAAAACCATCTTCTCTCCTATCCATATAAAATACATCTTGATATGGAAGTTGATCATGAGGGTCTAATTCATGGTGACTTGAAATATCTTGACGGTGAGAAGTAAAATACAAACGCTGTCCATCAACAGTAATAATTGGTGTAATATCTGGAAGGTATGTATTTGCTAAAGACAGATTAAGTAAAAGTTTATCATCTACTTCTGCCATAAAACTATAGCCTCTTTTACACTGGTCAATATATCTATCAAGTTCAGCAATACTATAATCTACATAGCCAGGGAACTTTTTCTTTTCTTTCAGTTGATCTTCTGATAAACTTGTAAAAAGAGCCTTTTCTTTTTCATAAAAAGCTTCAGCTTTCTTGAACTCATGTAATAACTGGTAATTTTTACCTAGCCAGTAATTGATTTGTCTAAAATTATTATCTTTTTCGTAGGTAAGTTCAAAGTGTGATAATGCATCTACTCTATTTTTAGTAGGTGAATTAAACACTGCAATACCTAAATAATATTGACACAAAGAATCTGAGGGAGCAATTTTAACAGCGTCCATCATTTCTTCTTCTACAAAATGATATTCTTCTAATTTTAAGTACGTTTCAGCTTCTTTTAATTGCTTTTTTACTTTACCTGTAGTCTGTTTATTTTGAGCACTTACGTTGTAACATAGTAGTAGTAAAAAAATCAAATTAATGATTGGGTAGTTTTTCATGTTGGATGAGAGAGTTTCGTAGTTTGATTAAAATTTAATTTATTGTTCATTTAAAAATTCTAACGGGGTGAATGAAATTCTACGATTTTTCATTCTTCCCTCTTCTGTATTATTATCTGCAACAGGAGAATCAAAACCATATGATTTATATTTCAGCCTATTTTTTTCAATTCCCAAAATTACTAATTGTTGAACAATTATTCTTGCACGTTTCTCACCTAAAATATAGTTAAAAGAAGATGTTCCCGTATTATCGGTATGTCCACCCACCTCAATTACTAAATTTGGATATTTATCCATGACATTTACGACTTGATCTATTACGTAAAAACTTTCAGGAGTTATCGAATTACTTGATACGGCAAACATAATTATTCCTTTAATATCCATTACCTCACCTAACTCTGGAATAATAACAGGAAGAGGTACTTCTTCCACAACTTCTTCAAAAACCACAAGTTCTTCTGGAGTTCTCACAACGTATTCAATACGTTCGTTTTTCATTCTACCAGTTTTAATATCGTTAGAAGCTACTGGATGTTGCCACCCATATCCTTTTGCTGCAATTTTATCAATCGAAATTCCTAATTGCGTTAATGATTTTACAATTGCTTCTGCTCTAGCTTGTGTTACATTAAGATTTACTATAGAATCTTTTTCCATACCTCTTGCAGAATGAACACTTATATCTATAACAAACTCATCCAATTGATTTACATAGCTAGCCAATGCTTTTAATTCATAAGATGATTTATTTTCTAAATCACTATATGAGCTAAAGAAAATATTTTTCAATTCTTCTCTCTTTTGATCAGCCGTTTTCTGAAGTTTTATATTTTCAACTAATTCGATATAATCAGTTTGGTCTTTTATGTTGATATTTTTAGAATGAAATAAATAACCATTATGAGAAACCCTAAAGCCATAATCATTATTAGGTTCTAAATACATTAAATATTTCCCTCCTTTTGCAATTTCTTGATGTACAACCTCACCAGTTTCATTATTAATAACCTCTACAGTTGCTTCAATCAAATTACCTGATTCATCATCTCTTACTTCTCCATTTAAAGCAATAACATTGATTGTTTGAGATGGAATTATAGCCATATATATATCCTGACCTCCTTCACTATCATCTCTTATAGAAGAAAAGAAACCTCTTTCTCCATCTGCTGATATAGAATAAAAGATATCATCATCAGCAGTATTTATAGGGTAACCAATATTTTTAGCTCTACTCCACTCCTGTTTATTATCATCCCATTCAGAATAAAAAATATCGTAACCACCCATTCCTTTATGTCCCTTAGAGCTAAAATAAAGTACTTTACCATTTGGATGTACAAATGGACTTTCTTCTGGAAATTTAGTGTTTATATTTTCACCTAAATTTGTTGGCTCTCCCCATGCTCCATATTCGTCTTTATGAGCTACATAAATATCCGTTTCTCCAAATGCATCTTTACCTGAACGGTTACTTGTAAAATACAACGATTTACCATCAGCTGTTAACGTTGCATGCGTCTCCCAATTATCAGAATTAATACCTTTAGGTAAAGCAGATGGTGTAGACCAATTTGCTCCATTCCACTCACTCATGTAAATATTTCCAGCTAATAGTTTACCACTCGCTTTATTATCACTTTTATATAAAAATAAAGTATTACCACTTGGTGATAGTCCTACTGCAGCATCGTGTCCTGAAGTATTAATAGTTTTACCGATTGGTTCTGCCTTATCCCAATTTCCACTATCATCTCTTCTTGATATATATATATCTTCATAATACATCCCTGAAACAGGATCTATTTCACCCCCATGACTATCAGATCGTCTTGAAGTAAAAACCAATGTTCTTTCATCTGCAGACAGTACAGGTGCAATTTCTGGATATTCAGTATTTATATTAGGTCCTAAATTAATAATCAACATCTCTAGAGAGTCATTCATTAATTCAATACTAGTTTCACATTGAGACTTTAAAAATGTTATATCCTCAATCTCATCATCATCTAAATATTGATTATATGTAAGAAAACTCCCATAGATTTCTTTAGCTTCAGAAAATTTATGATTGTATTGTAAAGCTTTTGCTAAATAATATTGAATATCAGGGTACTCTTCTTTATCTACTACTTTTTGTAAATATTTTAGTGCCTTACTTTTATTTAAATTGGATGAAAACAAATAAGAAATTCCAACTAAATAATTCCATTCTTGATCTATTTCCCCTTCTTCTTCAACCTTTAGTAATAGTTCTACAGCATTATGGTATTCTTCAAAATCCATATATTCTTCAGCATATTTAATATGCTTTTTAAATGTAGAAGAATGTTTTACTTTTTGTGCTGAAGCTGTTAATGAAAATATTAATATAAAAAGTAAGAGTACTTGAGTTTGAAAGTATCTCATAAAAGTTTAGTTCGTTTGTTAAACAGTAATAGATTATGTAAACAAAATCATACATTTCAAGGTTTTATGCAATAAGCATTGTTCATAGAAATGAAAAGTGTAATTTTGCGTACTAAGCATTACAATAGGAATAATGCGGTACAATATAAGTGATATCTGTTACACTAACGTATTGACGGAGAAAAAATTGCAAAAAAAATGGCGGTATTACCATATAAAGATAGAAACGAAGGAAAAAAAGAACAAGTAGCAAAAATGTTCGATAACATTTCCTCAAATTATGATTTATTGAATAGAGTTCTTAGTGGAGGTATTGATATCTACTGGAGAAAAATTGCTATCAATAAATTAAAAAAATCTCAACCTAAAACAATTTTAGATGTTGCTACTGGCACTGGAGACCTTGCACTTCAAGCTTGGGCAACTTTAAAACCAGAGAAAATTACTGGTGCAGATATTTCTGCAGGTATGGTAGAAGTTGGTAGAGAGAAAGTTGCTAAAAAAGGTTTATCTAAATTTATTGATCTACAAATTGGTGATTCAGAAAATTTACCTTTCGAAGATAATTCTTTTGATGCCGTAACTGTAGCTTTTGGTGTTCGAAATTTCGAGAATTTAGAAAAGGGTCTTTCTGATATCCAAAGGGTACTAAAACCTAATGGCACATTAGTTGTACTTGAGTTCTCACAACCACAATCTTTTCCATTCAAACAATTGTATAGATTTTATTCTATGAATATCTTACCAATGATTGGAAAAATTGTTTCTAAAGATAACTCTGCGTATACTTATTTACCAGAATCTGTAGAAGCCTTCCCTTATGGTAAAGCATTTACAGATATCTTAGATAAGTTAGGCTATAAATCCGTAACATGTACATCACTCACATTTGGAATAAGTTCTGTTTACACAGGACAAAAATAATTACTACATGTTTATTCTTATTGTTGAGCATTGGGTTTACTTCTAAATCTTACGCTCAACAAAAAGGAAAAACAAGTACTATATATAACTTATCTAACTTCGATAAGAAAAAACTTCATTATGGCTTTCAAATTGGATTAGTTTCTACACCAACTGGTGTAAGGATGAACGAGAATGCGATAAAATATGATAACTCTGGTCAACCTCAAGATTTATTAACCGTAAATCCTGAAAATACAATGAGTTTTTTATTGGGCTTCTTATTGAATGTCAACTTATCAAAAGATAACCATTGGGCTTTACGTTTTTCACCAAATGTAACTTTTTACGCTCGCAATTTTACATCAGAAATTACTTTTAAAGAAGACGGAAGTGATATTGATGTAAGAGACCTTGATCAATTACAATCAAATACATCTTTAGATTTCCCTATTCTATTAAAATATCAATCTGATAGAAGAAAAAATCATCGCCTTTATTTACTAGGAGGTTTTACTCCCTCATTTACAGTTGCTACTAAACAAGATTCTCCTACTGAAGAATTTTACATCAACATGAAAAAATTCAATATGTCTTTTACATGGGGATTCGGTATACACATATACAACAAAATGTTTTGCTTGTCTCCTGAGATACGAATTTCTCATGGATTATTAAATGTAGCTGATAATACACAGGAATCTATTTTTATGCCTTACGTAGATGCAATAAGACAACATAAAATATCCTTTATCATCAATTTCGAAGGATAATTGATGATAAAGGATTTATTTATATAACACCTACTTTTTACTTTAGTTAATCAGTAGGTGTTGCTGTTTCTTCTTGTCCCTCCTCCTTTTCTTTAGGAGTTCCTATTTCAATTCCAGCAGTAGTAATTTCATTACTTTCATTTAAAGCTCTATCTGCTATATTAATAGTAAATTTAATTGAATCTCCTTTATTTAGTGGAGATTGAAGTACGCCATCATAATACAATACTATTCCATACCTTAACTCTCCTTCTAATGGTCTTTCTCTTCCAGAATCATTTAATCTAGGGAATCTACCATTAAAATCTTGTTCTGCTTCAAAAACAACAGACCTGTAAATCCCATCATCCTCTTTTCTAAGAATCGAAACAAAATAATTATTATGGTATTTATTGGCTACTGTATCCTCAGGTAATTTATCTTGTTCATAAGGTGCATAGGGGCCATTAATGTCATCTTCTGATAATCCTAAATCACCATCACCATCTCTAAAGGTTAGTGCTATATAAACACTATCATTAAGCTCTGTAGGATTATAATTTTCAATCCAAGCAAACTCAATTTCTGGTTCTAATGGAAACTCGGGTTCACCGAAGCATGATGTTAACATCATAAGCATTAACAAATAGCTTAGTTGCTTTATATATTGTGTTATATATCTTCGTGAAATCATATTAATTATAAATTGATTATTTAAATTTAGTGGTAGAAAATAAGAACAGATAATTTACTATTTTAGTTACTAATAGTAACATAGTCTTATAGTTTCTGACTACTAAGAAAATCATTTCATTACATTCTTAAAAGCAATAGATGGAATTCATTGATCAATTCAAGAAAAAAATATTTTCTATTAAGACAGATTCAGAGTTTGAAGAAGCTACTCTTGAAGCTTTTAATTACCAAGCAATAAATAACCCTATTTATAGTCAGTATATTTCTTACCTTGGAGTTTCGCCTAATAAGATACATAAGATTACTGATATTCCTTTTATGCCTATTGAATTTTTTAAGACTCAAAAGGTACTTTGTGATAATTCTAAGGTTGAAAGGACTTTTCAAAGCAGTGGAACCACAGGAAGCGTACGTAGTAAGCATTATGTTTCCGATTTAAATCATTACAAAAATATTACTACCTCGTTTTTTCAAAAAATTTACGGACCATTAAAAAACATTCATCTTCTAGCTCTTTTACCTAGTTATTTAGAACGAAAAGATGCTTCTTTAGTATGCATGGTTAGTGATTTTATGAATCAGTCTGCAAAGCAATCAGACTTTTACTTAAATGACTTAGAAAGGTTGGCCCACAAATTGCGAGAAATACAAAAGAATGGTGAGAAAGCTATTTTATTAGGAGTTACATTTGCTTTACTTGATTTTGCCGAGAAGTTTCCTTCGGATTTTTCTAATATCATTATTATGGAAACCGGAGGGATGAAAGGTAAAAGAAAAGAACTAACGAGAAGTGAAGTACATCAACAACTTAAAGATGCGTTTAATTCTAATAATATTCATTCTGAATACGGAATGACAGAACTTTTATCGCAAGGTTATTCTTTAGGTGATGAACAATTTGTTACTCCTTCTTGGATGAGAGTTTATTTCAGAGAAATAAATGATCCTTTTTCACTTTCTAATTCTATTAGAGGTGGTATAAATATAATTGACCTTGGTAATATCGAATCTTGTTGTTTTATTGAAACAAAAGATATTGGAGCACCCGGAAAAGATTTGAATCATTTCTATGTTTTAGGGCGTTTTGATAATACAGATGTTAGAGGTTGTAATTTGATGGTACAATAAAATTTTAATAATGAAACGTTTTTTAATCCTTTGTTCTGGAATTTTACTTTTAGGTCTATCTTCTTGTAGAACATATAAAACGTGTCCTACTTATGCTAGTAATGAGATTCAAAAGGCTAGTATCCTTTCAGAAAGTAATCAATAGAGAATAACTCTATCCTAGATAAATAAGAAAGCCATAAGATATTTAATTATCCTATGGCTTTTAGTTTTGCTATTTTTTTGAGATCTACTTTCTTTAAAAAAGTATAGCCACAAAAAAAGGTTAGTCAACATCTTGTGTTAACTAACCTTCTATATATAATAAATGTGGCGTCGACCTACTCTCCCGGGGGTTAACCCAGTACCATCAGCACTGTGGGGCTTAACTGCTCTGTTCGGAATGGAAAGAGGTGAACACCCACGTCATTGACACCATCAATATCTTAATGTCTTTGATCATCGAATCTAATCACTAATACCAAATAACTCTTCTAAATAAGTTATTTGACAGTGAAAAGGAAAAACTTTGCTAGCACTCTATCACTAGAGTGCTAACCGTAAAAGAAAAGCTCTTGGGCGATTAGTACTTCTCAGCTGAATGTATCTCTACACGTACACTTGAAGCCTATCAACGTCATAATCTATAACAACCCTTATATGGAAATCTCATCTCGAGGTGGGTTTCGCGCTTAGATGCTTTCAGCGCTTATCCGCTCCACACATAGGTACCCGGCGATGCTCCTGGCGGAACAACCGGTACGCCAGAGGTGTGTCCAACTCGGTCCTCTCGTACTAAAGTCAGAGCCTCTCAAATTTCCTACGCCCGCAACAGATAGAGACCGAACTGTCTCACGACGTTCTGAACCCAGCTCGCGTGCCACTTTAATGGGCGAACAGCCCAACCCTTGGGACCTTCTCCAGCCCCAGGACGTGACGAGCCGACATCGAGGTGCCAAACCTCCCCGTCGATATGAGCTCTTGGGGGAGATCAGCCTGTTATCCCCAGAGTACCTTTTATCCTTTGAGCGATGGCCCTTCCATGCGGTACCACCGGATCACTATGTCCCACTTTCGTGCCTGTTCGAAATGTCTCTCTCGCAGTCAGGCTCCCTTATGCCATTGCGCTCTTCCGACGATTGCCGACCGTCGTGAGGGAACCTTGGAAAGCCTCCGTTACTCTTTTGGAGGCGACCACCCCAGTCAAACTACCCACCAAACAATGTCCGGACATTTAGCCCGTTAGACCGTCGAACAGGAAAGGGCGGTATTTCAACAATGACTCCAAAACGCCTAGCGACGCTCCTTCACAGTCTCCCGCCTATCCTACACATTCCTGGCCAACGGCCAACGTTAAGTTGCAGTAAAGGTTCATGGGGTCTTTTCGTCCCGTTGCGGGTAAGCGGCATCTTCACCGCTACTTCAATTTCACCGAGCTCATGGCCGAGACAGCGTCCAGATCGTTGCACCATTCGTGCAGGTCGGAACTTACCCGACAAGGAATTTCGCTACCTTAGGACCGTTATAGTTACGGCCGCCGTTTACTGGGGCTTCAATTCAGAGCTTCACCGAAGTTAACTCCCCCTCTTAACCTTCCAGCACCGGGCAGGTGTCAGGCTATATACTGAATCTTTCGAGTTCGCATAGCCATGTGTTTTTGTTAAACAGTCGCCTGGACTTCTTCGCTGCGGCCTCTTACAAAAGTAAGTAGGCGCCCCTTCTCCCGAAGTTACGGGGCTAATTTGCCTAGTTCCTTAGCCATGAATCACTCGAGCGCCTCGGATTACTCATCCTAACCACCTGTGTCGGTTTGGGGTACGGGATCCAATAATATAATCTTAGAAGGTTTTCTCGGAAGCGTTTCGTATCGTTATCACATTGACCGTAGTCGCTATGT